>DATFUQ010000150.1:0-3857 GCA_035260745.1 Lacunisphaera sp.
CCAACCAAAGACACGTCCGCTCCAACCAAGGACGAAGCAACTTCGACCAAGGATGCCGCCGCTCCCGCTCCAACCCCGGCCGCGCCGGCCGCGGAAGTTGCAGTGCCCGCACCGACCGCGGAAGTGGTCGTGCCGCCCGCACCGGCACCAACTCCGGAAGTAGTCGCGCCGACAACGCAAGCACCCGCGCCGGCTCCGGTCGCGCCGCCCGCTGAAGTTGCGGCGCCCGTTCCAGCTCCGGCGCCCGCTCCGGTCCCGACCCCGACACCCGAAGTGGTCGCGCCAGTGCAGCAGGCTGCAGTTGAATCTACATCTGTTCCGGCCACGGAAGCACCCGCGCCCGTCACGGCCGCACCAACAGCTGAAGTTGCAGCTCCCGTTCCAGCTCCAACACCCGAGGTGATCGCTCCGGCACCCGCGCCAACTCCGGAAGTAGTTTCTCCGGCGCCCGAGGTCGTGGCGCCTGCGCCTGCACCGACCGCGGAAGTCGCAGCACCGGTCCCAACCCCGACTCCCGAGATGGTCGCGCCAGCACAGCCGGCCCCGGTTGAATCTCCGTCCGTTCCAGCCAAGGAAGAAGTTGCTCCGCCCGCACCCGCGCCTGCGCCGACCACCGAAACACCAGCACCCGCGCCGGCCCCCGAGGTGGTCGCGTCAGCCCCGGTGGGAGACGCCGGCGTGGTGATCGATCATTTTGAATTTCGCTATGGCCTCGCGCACCCCGCCTTGCCGCCGCTTGAACAACTCAATGGCCTGACCATCCAGGCCACCCGCGACGGCAATGTTTTCCGCGCGCCGTCCACGAAGGGCGCGGAGAATCTGACCTTGAGCGGCATTCCGGAAGGCAGCCGGTTCGACAGCGGCGCTTTGCTCGGCATCGCGCAGGATGTGGTGCGCTGGTATAATGCGCGCGGCCTCTACGGGGTGTGGGTCGCCTTTTCGGATTTGGAGTCATCCCCGACCGGGTTGGTCGACAACCGGCCGGCGGACAACCACACCGCCCATCTGGTCATCTGGGCCAGCCAGGTGGCCGAGGTGCGCACCCTGGCGCGCGGCAAACGTTTCAAGCCCCAATTCTCGGTCAACAATCCCAAGCATCGCAGGCTGATCGCCCATTCGCCGCTGCATCCCGGCGCGACCCCGGACCAGCCCGGCAGTCTCTTCCGTCAGGATGTGCTCAATGACTACCTGCACGGTTTGAGTCAGCATCCGGGGAGGCTCGTGGAGGCCTCCATCGCCTCGGCCGGCGAGCCGGGCAAGCTGGTGCTCGACTACCTGGTGAACGAGTCGAAGCCCTGGCAGATTTTCAGCCAGGTCAACAATTTCGGCACGGCGGCGACCGGCCAGTGGCGGGGCCGGCTGGGGTATCAGAACAACCAGCTGACGAATCATGACGACATCCTGAACGTCGACGTGATCAGCACGCCGAATTTCAAGACCTACGGCTCATTCCTTTCCTACCGGATCCCGGTGTTTCGCCCGGCCAAGCTGCTGGCGCGGGTCTATGGCTCGTATGGCGACTTCCTCGCCAGCGACGCCGCGCTGCAAAACCTGCACTTCGCCGGCAAGAACTGGCTCATCGGGACCGAGTTCACGAACCGCCTCTCGCTGCCCAACAACTGGCAGCTGGTGTCGGCCTTCGGGGCCAATTACGACCACTATGCGATCGAAAGCCGGATCAATACGACCCCCTTGGTCAGCGGCTTTTCCAATTTCCTGGTTCCGTTCATCGGCACGACCCTCACCAAGGACGCCAACTGGTGGTCGCTGGCCGGCAGCGTGCGGCTCGACGGCACGGTCGGCAACTTTGCCAACACGGACCGGACCAATGGCATCTCGGCCCTCGGCCGCATCGCGGCGGATTCCGCCTGGACCTCGCTGCGCTGGAGTGCCGGCGGGACGGTCTATCTGGAGCCGCTGTTTCAGGATTCTGATAAATACCGGTATCTGGCCAACGCTGTTTCGCTCAGTGTGCGGGGGCGCAAGCTCCTGCGCGGCTCGCGCCTGATTCCCCATGAAGAGGAGCCCATCGGCGGCGCGCTCTCGGTGCGCGGCTACACGGAGTCGGTCCTTGCGGCCGATGAATTTGTCATCGGCTCGTTTGAATACGCCCTGCACATCCCGCATATGCTCCAGCCCGGCGATCCCGGCACGCTGTTCAAGCAGCCGTTCAAGTGGCGCCCGGTGAAGAGTCAGCAGAATCCGGACTGGGACCTGATTTTCCGCGCCTTCTACGACTACGCCCATCGTCAGGTCACTCCGGCCCCGCTCTTCACCGGTCAGATTACCAGCGGTCCCTTGTCGCTGGTCGACCGCACCCTGAACCTGAAGGGCGCGGGCGCCGGCGTGGAGCTCGTGGTGCGGCAGAATTTCTCCCTCCGCTGCGATGTCGCCAAGGCGCTGACCGAGCTGCGCGACGACACCCGCCCCACCGGACAGGAAATCGTCGTCCCCGCGGGCCAGATGAAGTATTACCTCGTCTCGAGTTTCTCATGGTAATCGGGCTAACGCATACCACTACATATATTACCGCCCGCAGCCCATGATCCTCTCCCTCTCAGACCGGAAGCCAGCTGCGGCCCGGAACCACTTGCGCCCGGTGGTGGGCCTCGCCGTCGTCCTGCTGGGACTGGCGACCACCGGGCTGCAGGCCCAGCTGCCCACGGTCGGCACCGTGGTGGCCGGCTCGGCGACGATTACCACCGCTCCCAACACCATGACGGTCACGGCCGGCAACAACAGCGTGCTGCGCTGGGGCTCCTTCGACGTCGGCACCGGCCAGACCGTGCAGTTCGTCCAGCCCGGCTCCGACGCACGCGTGCTCAACTGGATCGGCGGTCTCACGCCCTCGCAGATCGACGGCTCGCTGCTGGCCAACGGCCAGGTTTACCTGCTCAACCCCGCTGGTGTCTATATCGGACAGTCCGCGGTGATCGATGTCGGCCGGCTGTATGCCATCGGCGGCTCGATGGCCAAGGAGGATTTCCTTTCCGGCATCGACCGCTTCACCGGCCTCACCGGCGACGTCCGCAACGCCGGCTCGATCCGCGGCGATTTTATCGCGCTCGTCGGCCGCTCGGTCGCCAACTCCGGCTCCATCGTCTCGCCCGGCGGCTTCATCGGCCTCGCCTCGGGTGACCAGGTCCTGCTCGGCCGCAACGGCAGCAGCATCTATGTCGACACGGGCCGGTCCGCCTCAGCCGACGCCGCGCTCCGGGCCGGCACCGGCGTGGCCAACACCGGCACGATCGACGCCGGCCGCGGTTCCACCGTGCTCGCCGCGGGCGATCTCTATTCCATCGCCATCAGCCATGACGGCAAGCTGGTCGCCCGTGACGTGCGCCTGCAAGGGCAGGGCCGGGGCGACGTCCTCGTCAGCGGCACGATCGACGCCTCCGCCACCGCCCCGGGTGAGACCGGTGGCCGGGTCGAGATCACCGGCGAACATGTCGGCCTCCTCAACACCGCGAACATCAACGCCTCCGGCGACGCCGGCGGCGGCACCGTTCTCGTCGGCGGTGATTATCAGGGGAAGAATCCCGATGTCCGCAACGCCACCGCGACCTATTTCGGCCCCGGCGCATCCGTCAATGCCGACGCTCTCAACAGCGGCAACGGCGGCAAAGTCATTGTCTGGTCGGACAACGCGACGCGCGCCTACGGCACGCTGTCGGCGCGCGGCGGTGAGCAGGGCGGCAATGGAGGGTTGGTCGAAACATCGGGCCATTGGCTGGACGTCGCAGGAGTACATGTTGATACGAGCGCATCGCTTGGCACTCGCGGCACGTGGTTGCTGGATCCGTATAACGTGACGATTGCGGCGGGGGCGATTGGTGCGTCCACATTTGGAGCAGGTG
>DATFUQ010000151.1:0-2165 GCA_035260745.1 Lacunisphaera sp.
GTAGGGGCTCCACGCGTCCGCCTTGATCGCGTTCTTGGTCTGCCAGACGATGTCGAATTGGCCGGTGGGCTGGATCTCGCCGATCATCACCGGCTTCGACAGGTGATGGTTGGTGTTCATGACGGCGATGAAGCCGGACGGCGCCTGCACCTTCTGGCCGTACATCGCCTGGCGCACGGCATTGACGTCGGTGGTGCCGGCCTGCGTCACCGCCTGAGTCCACATCCTGAAGCCGATATAGGTCGCCTCCATCGGGTCGTTGGTGACGCGCTTGTCGTTCTTGATGAAAGCGTGCCACTGCTTGATGAAGGCCGTGTTGGTCGGGTTCTTCACCGACTCGAAGTAGTTCCACGCGGCGAGATGGCCGACGAGGTTCTTGGTGTCGATGCCGGACAGCTCCTCCTCGCCGACCGAGAAGGCGACGACGGGGATGTCGGAGGCCTTGATGCCCTGGTTGGCGAGCTCCTTGTAGAAGGGCACGTTGGCGTCGCCGTTGATGGTCGAGACCACCGCCGTCTTCTTGCCGGCGGAGGCGAATTTCTTGATCGCGGCCACCTCCGTTTGCCAGTCGGAGAAGCCGAAGGGCGTGTAGTTGATCATGATGTCCTCCGCGGCGACCCCCTTCGACTTCAGGAACGCCTCGAGGATCTTGTTGGTGGTGCGCGGATAGACGTAGTCGGTGCCTTCGAGCACCCAGCGCTTCGCCTCGCCGCCTTCCTTGCCCATCAGATACTCGACCGCCGGGATCGCCTGCTGGTTCGGCGCGGCGCCGGTGTAGAAGACGTTGTTCGAGCTTTCCTCGCCTTCATACTGCACGGGATAGAAGAGCAGGCCGTTCAACTCCTCGAAGACCGGCAGCACCGACTTGCGCGACACCGAGGTCCAGCAGCCGAACACCACGGCCACCTTGTCCTTCTCGATGAGCTCGCGCGCCTTCTCGGCGAAGAGCGGCCAGTTGGAGGCCGGATCGACCACCACCGCCTCGACCTTCTTGCCGAGCAGCCCGCCTCGCTTGTTGACGTCGTCCACCATCATCAGGACGGTGTCCTTGAGCGTCGTCTCGCTGATCGCCATGGTGCCGGACAGCGAGTGCAGCACGCCGACCTTGATCGTGTCCTCCGCCTCGGCCGAAGCCAGCATCGCCGAAACCGCCATCGCGCCGGCCATCGCCAGCGCCCCCGTGAATTTTCTCTTTTGCATTGGCCACCCCTTTGCCCGTTGAGCCGGCGGGATCCACGCCGCTATCGGCCAAAGGGGCAAGATTCGGGCCAAGCGGGCGATGCGCTTGATCGTCCAGCGGCTTGGTCCGAATGCCAGCGGCGCGAGTGTCTGGCCTTGCCGTTGCTGGGTGTTTTTTGCTCACGCTGCCTAACAAATGATCGGCAAGGCCACCGGGTTGCCCCTGGAAGCGGCACTGGCGAACGGTGGGGTAGCGCATCCGGCGCTTGAAAAGCCCAGCCCTTTGTTGCAGCGAGGTAGCGCGCATGTTGAGATGCACGGACAGCGAAAAGGCTGGGGCAACGCGCCGCGCAGGGGACGGCTCGGCAGCGGAGGGGGCGGCTTGGTCGATCTGACTTGCAAGTTCGACGTGCTGGTGGTCGGCGGCGGCAACGCCGCGCTGTGCGCCGCCATCAGCGCGCGGCGATCCGGGGCCTCCGTGCTGGTGCTGGAGGCGGCGCCGCGTTTCTATCGCGGCGGCAACACCCGCCACACCCGCAACATGCGCTGTGCCCATGACAGCGCCACGGAGACGCTCACGGGGCCCTACACCGAGGAGGAGTTTTGGGACGACCTGCTGCGCGTGACCGGTGGCCACACCGACGAGGATCTCGCCCGCTTCATGATCCGCCAGTCGAAGGAGATGCTGCCGTGGATCGCCGCGCAGGGCGTGCGCTTCCAGCCCTCGCTCGGCGGCACGCTGAGCCTGGGGCGGACCAATTCCTTCTTCCTCGGCGGCGGTCGGGCGATGCTCAACGCGCTCTATCTCACCGCCGAGCGGCTCGGCGTCGAGGTCGCGTATGACGCCGAGGTGGTCGCGCTTGAGATCGATGCCGGCATGTTCCTGTCGGCGACCGTGGCGCGGGGCGAGGAGCACATCGTCGTCCGCGCCGCCACGCTCGTCGCTGCTGCCGGCGGCTTCGAGGCCAATATCGAGTGGCTGAAGA
>DATFUQ010000152.1:0-5493 GCA_035260745.1 Lacunisphaera sp.
ACTGGTTCGAGTCCAGTAGCGTCCACCATCCTTCGCCATTGCCGGCGGCGGATGGCTGGATCCGCCACTCCAATGAAAAAACTCCTCTGGCTCCTTTTGCTCCTCCCCGCGGCCGGGCTGGCTACGCCGGACTTTGATCCCGATCTGACTCTGTATAACGGCAACATCTACACGGGCGACGAGCAGCACCCGAAGGCCGAGGTCGTGATGGTGCGCGACGGGCGCATCATCTATGTGGGCACGAGCGAAGGGTTGCGCCAATTGCCCGGCCGGGCCGTGCGGGCCGAGCGCTCCATCGATTTGCACGGGGCGACGGTGGTGCCGGGGCTCAACGACGCGCACATGCACCTCGGGGGGTCGGCTTCCGCGAGCTGTCCTTTGATCTCGAAGGCACCACGGGCGTGGCCGATTTGCGCGAAAAAGTCCGCGCGCGGATCGCGCAGACCGGCCCCAAGCAATGGATCACCGGGCGTGGCTGGATTGAGACGCACTGGACTCCAGCGGTATTCCCGGTGGCGAAGGATTTGGATGACATCACGCCGGACCATCCGGTCGCGCTCACCCGGGCGGACGGGCACGCGATGGTCGTGAACAGCCTGGCGCTCAAGCTCGCCGGCATCAACCGCAGCACGCCCAATCCCACCGGGGGCGAGATTCTCCGCGACCCCAAGACCGGCGAGGCCACCGGCATGCTGATTGACAACGCCATGACGCTCGTGGTCCGTCTGGTGCCGCCGCGGACCGAGGCGGAAACGGCGCGGGCGCTCATCATTGGCGCGGAACGCGAGGCGGCGCTCGGCTGGACGGGCATCCAGATTGCCGGCCACAGCTTCGAGGAGGCCGAGCTGGTGCGGAAACTTGTCGCCGAGGGGAAAATCAAACTGCGCATCTACGACGCGGTCAGCGGCCCGGGCCCCGATGCGGCCAAGCTGGCCCGCACGCCCGGCACGGCCTACGGCGAGGGCGCCGCGGCGGCGAAGCTGTTTACCACGGGCTTTGTGATCGGAGAGAACCAGGGCCGTTACACGCGCCGCGCCGTGAAACTCTACATCGACGGCGCACTGGGCTCGCGCGGCGCGGCGCTGCTGGCGCCGTATGCCGATGCTCCTTCCCGCGGCCTGTTGATGCAGAAGGAGGAGGATTTGCTGCCTATCCTCAAGGAAGCCCTGCGGCATGGTTTCCAGGTCGAGACCCACGCCATAGGGGACGCCGGCAACCAGCTGATGCTCGATTGGTATGAGAAAGCCTTCGCGGCCGTGCCGCCGATTGAGCGTTTGATTCCGGAACCACGCTGGCGTATCGAGCATGCACAGGTGCTCAGCCCGAGAGACATCCCGCGCTTCGCCCAACTGGGCATCATCGCTTCGATGCAGCCGTCGCACGCCATCGGCGATCTGTATTTCGCCCCGGCGCGGCTGGCCGGCGCCTATGCCTGGCAGTCGCTGCTGCAGTCGGGTGCGGTCCTCGCGGCCGGTTCCGATGCGCCGGTGGAGCGCGGCGAGCCGATGATCGAGTTTTATGCCGCCGTGGCGCGGCGATCCCTGGATGGATTTGCCAATGGCGACTGGCACCTTGAGCAACGGATGACGCGTGCGCAGGCGCTGCGCGCGCTGACGCTGAACGCCGCCTTCGCGACGTTCCAGGAAAAGGAGCGGGGCAGCATCGAGCCGGGGAAGCTGGCCGACTTCACCGTGCTGTCGGCCGACATCATGCAGATTCCGGAGGCCGAGATTCTCCGCACCAAATGCCTGATGACCATCGTGGGCGGCGAGGTTGTTTACGAGACGAAGTAGGCCCGGACGGCGGTTAACGATACGAGCGGTATCAAGCGTTCGAAGGCTTGCCGAAGCGGGTCCATTTCGCTGAATAACCGGCCAATGCCCCGCGCCAAAACCGTCCTGCCCGTGGCCAATGGCGATTTGCGCCAGTCGGCCAACCAAGTCTGCTGGCCCGCCCAGGTGGCCATGGAAAAGAAGCTCGCTGCGGCCGTGGCGGCGCGTTCTGATCAGTCGAAGAACGGCCGCAGCGTGCGACTGAGCTCTTCGTGCTTCGCCTGCAAGGCCTGGTAGATTGCGCGGCGCTGCCGGTCGGGCGTGCAGCGCGTGGACTCGTCGAGCGCCACGATGCCCGACGTGAAATCAACCAGCCGTGCCTTGCGGTCCCCGCCCAGGGCGACACACCACGCGGCCTGCAACGCGCCGCCGAGCGCCGCGCCCTCGTCCGCCACCATGGCGACGACCGGCACGCCAAAGATGTCCGCCATGAGCTGCCGCCACACCGGCGAACGCGCGCCGCCGCCCGTGACGCGAATCTCGCGGGACTTGACGCCGAGGGCGGCCAAGCGGCGCAGACCGTAGTTCATGTTGAAGGTGACTCCCTCCATGGCGGCACGCGCGAGACCGCCGGGTGAAAGCGTCTGGCGGTTCAAGCCCGCGAGCACGCCGGTGCTGTGGGGCAGGTTGGGTGTTCGCTCACCTTCGAAGTAGGGGAGGAGGGCCAGCCCGCCCGCCCCGGGCGGCGCGGCGGCCACGGCCCGATCGAGTGCGGCATGATCCCAGCCAAAGAGTGTGCGGAACTGCTCGGTGACGAGCGTGACGTTCATCGTGCACAGCAGCGGCAGCCAGCCGCCGGTGGAATCGCAGAACGCGGCGATCTCGCCCTGCGGATCAACGACGGGTTTGTTACTGTAGGCGTAGATCGTGCCGCTCGTGCCGAAGCTGGCCGTGACCACGCCCGGGGCCACGTTGCCCGTGCCGATCGCGCCCATCATGTTGTCGCCACCGCCGGCACTGACAACCACACCGGGCGAAAGACCGTATTTCTTTGCGAGTTCCGGCCGCAGCGTGCCCGCACGGTCGCTCGATTTCGAGAGAGAGGGCAGCCAGCTGGCGAGGTTTTTATCAATGGCGTTGATGATCTCTCGCGACCAGATGCGCCGGCGGACATCCATGAGCGCGGTGCCGGAGGCATCGCCGTGCTCCATGAAATAATTTCCCGTGAGATGAAAATTCAGGTAGTCGTGCGGCAGCAGCACGTGGCGGAGGCGCCGGTAATTCGCGGGCTCGTGCCGCTTCAGCCAGAGAATCTTCGGCGCGGTGTAGCCGGGCAGGAACGGCAGGCCGGCCCGGCGGATGACAGCTGCCAGGCCGCCGAGCTTTTTCGTGAGCAGGGCGCATTCCGCCGTGGTGCTGGTGTCGCACCAGAGCTTGGCGGGACGGATGACCTCGCCGCCGGCGTCGAGGGGCACGAAGCCGTGCTGCTGGCCGGAGACGCCGATGCCGTGCACGCGTGTGCGGTCGACCTTGGCGGCGACCTGCCGGATAACCGTATCCAGCGCAGCGGTCCACTCCGCCGGATGTTGCTCCATGTGGCCGGACGGCAGGCCGGCGATGAGGGTGTGCGGGGCGCGGGCCTCGGCGACGACCTTGCGGGCCACCAGGTCAAGGACGACGGCCTTGGTGCTCTGCGTGCCGCTGTCGATGCCGATGAAGAGCCCGTCAGCCATGGAGGTAGCTCATGAGCAGATTCTCGAGGTATTCCTGTTTGCCGGAACGCGGCCCAGGCTCGCCGAGCTTGGTGAGGACGAGCTGGTTGAGCTCCTTGAATCCGGTGCGGCGTTTCTCGATGGCGCGGCCGTAGCCGGAGTCGTAGCTGGCATAGCGCTTGGCCACGAATAACCCGAACTTGCCGTCGGCGAGGATGCGGCGCGCGAGTTTGAAGGCGAGGGCGCAGGCGTCCATGCCGCCGATGTGGGCGTGGAAGAGATCCTCGGGATCGATGCTGGGGCGGCGGAGCTTGGCGTCGAAATTGAAACCGCCCGTGCCGAGGCCGCCGGCGCGCAGGATGGAGAGCATCGCGAGCGTGAGCTCCTTGACGTTGGTGTTGAACTGGTCGGTGTCCCAGCCGAGGAGTTCGTCCCCGGTGTTGGCGTCGATCGAGCCGAGCATCTTTTGCGACGCGGCGACCTCGATCTCGTGCTGGAAAGTGTGGCCGGCGAGCGTCGCGTGGTTGGTCTCGATGTTGAATTTGAAATGTTTCTCCAAGCCGTGGGTGCGGAGAAAGGCGATGCCGCTGGCGACGTCGAAATCGTATTGGTGCTTCGTCGGTTCCTTCGGTTTGGGCTCGATGAGGAACTGGCCCTTGAACCCGATGCTCTTCGCGTAGTCGACCGCCATATGCAGGAAGGCCGCGAGGTGGTCCTGCTCGCGCTTGAGATTGGTGTTGAGGAGGGTCTCATAGCCTTCGCGGCCGCCCCAGAAGACGTAATTCTCGCCGCCGAGCTGTTGCGTGACGTCCAGCGCCTTCTTCACCTGCGCGGCGGCGTAGGCAAAGACGTGCGCGTCGGGATTGGTCGCGGCGCCGCACATGTAGCGCGGGTTCGAGAAGAGATTCGCGGTGCCCCACAGCAGTTTGACGCCGGTGGCTTGCTGGAGGCCCCGGGCGTGGGCGACGAGCTTATCGAGGTTCCGGTTGGACTCGGCGAGGCTGCGTCCTTCCGGCGCGATGTCGCGGTCGTGGAAGCACCAGAAGGGCGCGCGGATTTTCTGAAAGAACTCGAAGGCGGCGTCCATCCGCGCCTTGGCGATGGAGACAGGGTCGGCGCCCTTCTCCCAGCGCCGCTGGATCGTGCCAGGGCCGAACGGATCGGTGCCGGCGCCACGAAAGGAGTGCCAGTAGGCGATGGAGAAGCGGAGGTGCGCCGCCATGGTCCGCCCGTCGATGACCTCGGCCGGGTTATAGTGGTGGAACGCGAGCGGGTTCGTGGACCGCGGGCCCTCGTAGGCGATGCTGGGAATTCTGGAAAAATGACCACGGGTTGATTTCATCCCGTGGAGCGGAACAGAGATAGGGGGGCGGCTCAAGAACGGAGGTTTTCTTCACCGTCATACATACGCTTTTGGCCGACCAGCAATAAAAAGTCCGGCAGCGGTTGACTGCCGGACTTCAAATTGAGTGCAGGGGCTGGATTTGAACCGGCAACCTTCAGGTTATGAGCCTGACGAGCTACCAGACTGCTCCAGCCTGCATCAAGGGGAGGAGCGTAAGTGCTTACGCCCGGGCCACTGCCAACGGGATCTACATTGTGCCGCCGGCCTCCGTCTTAGGAGCTGCTCAATACCTATTTGCGTGACGAGCACCGGGCCTCAAGCATCGCATCCGCGCCATGAAATCAAAGCCGATCATCCAACGGGTCAAATTTCAAGGACTCGACGCCATCGAGCTGCTCACGCCGTCGCTCCGCCTCGTCGCCGTCACGACAAAGGGTCCGCGGCTCGCCTTCTGGGGCCGACCGGGCAGCGGTAATCTGCTCTACTGGGCGCAGGCAAGCATCGCCGCGGCGAGTGGGACCTAATGGGCGGGCACCGCCTGTGGGTCGCACGGCCCGGCGCGGACGAAGCCGAGGAAACCTACGCGGCCGACAACCAGCCCTGCAAGGTGGTGACCAGCGCCGACGGCTTCACGATCACCGGTGCACTGGATCCGGTGCAGAAA
>DATFUQ010000153.1:0-6623 GCA_035260745.1 Lacunisphaera sp.
CCCGCCACATTCACCCGGAAGAAGTCCGCGGCGGGTCCCCACACACCCACGCGGCCGGCAACATGAAAAACCGTGCCGGCGCCCTCGCAACCGCGGCGCAAAGCGGCCAGGTCATCCAAATCACCCGACACCACCGCGGCGCCGAGCTTTTCCAGATGCGGCACGGGCCGGCGCGACAACACCCGCACGCGACGGCCGTCGTGCAGCAGTCGCTCGGCGACCTTGCCGCCAATGAAACCACTGGCGCCGATGATGAAAGCAGGATCTTTCATTGCTGCACCACGGCGTGGGAGATTTCACGCCGGTCCATTTCATAGCCCTGCTGGCCGGCGGCCCAGCGCGTGAGGGCGAGCCGGTGGATCTTGGCGTTGTGCCGGACATCGACGGGAAAATGCGGGTGCAGGTAGGCCAGCCGGATGTTGTCGGTGTGGGTGTGGGCGGCGCCGAGCTCCCGCAGCTCGCGCACCAGCTTGCGGCGGAGGGAGGGCGTGGCGACCACCTCGCGGCTGACCGGCTCCACGACAATGGCCGGGCGATGTCCGTCGTGCCCCACTCCGACGAGGGCGCAACGGGCCACAGCCGGGTGGGCATTGAAGACCGGCTCCACCTGCTCGGTGTAGAGCGTGCCCTGGCGGGTCTCCACCCGCTCGGCTTTGCGCCCGCAGAACCAGAGCCGGCCGTCGTCGTCGAGATAACCGAGGTCGCCCATCCGGTGCCAGCCGCCGCCATCACTGGCGGTTATTTTGGCCAAGGCGGTTGCTTCCGGCAATGCGTCGTAGGTTTTTGTGACCACCGGCCCGCGGACGATGATTTCGCCAATCTCGCCGACGGGGAGTTCGCGGGCGCCGGTGAAACTGGCGACGGGCGCATCGGTGATGGCGATGATCTTGATTTCCATTTCCCGCACCGCCCGGCCGACACAGGTTCCCTTCCCCGCCGCAGTCGCGGCGGCGGTCTCCTCGAGAACTTCACGCATGGAAATCGTGGCAACGGGTAACGCCTCAGACGCGCCGTAAGGACTGTGCGCCGTGCCATTGGGCAGGATTCTCTGCAAGTCCGCGAGCAGACCCGGCGGCACCGACGCCCCGGCCATCAGCACACGCTTCACGGAAGGCAGGGGGAGATTATTTTTCAGGCAATAACGGCTGAGGATGCGCCAGAGCGTGGGCGAGCCGAAAGAGTTGGTGACCTTCTCCTGCTGGATGGCCCGCACGATTTTTTCGGGGTCGACCGTCGCCGGACGCGAGGGATCGATCTCGGGCACGATCGTTGTCATCCCCAGCGCGGGACCAAAGAGAGCAAAGATGGGCAGCATCGGCAGGTCCACCTCGCCGGGCTCGATGCCGTATGTCTCGCGCACAAGCCGCACTTGGGCGTCGAACATGCCATGCTCATAGCACACGCCCTTGGGGGCGCCGGTCGAGCCCGAGGTGAACAGCACTGCCGCCAGATCGGCGGCATCACTGTTCACCATTTTTGATTTTACGCCGTTGCCCGCTGTTGCGGGCCCGGCGTTCGTCCCGGCCGTCGCCGGGCGAAGATTCTCGATACTCGATTGGCTGGAACCGAGCCGGGCCGTGGCCGAACCGGAAACCCAGACACGGATCTCGACCGAAGCGAAGGCGGAGCGGAAGAAATGGCTCATCACCTGCGACAGCGGAATGCCCAGCAGCACGCGCGGGCGGGACCGGGCAACGCAAGCGAGAAAGTTTTTCCGCCCCATGCCGGGGTCAATGATGACCGGCACCGCGCCGAGCTTGAACAGCGCGAACGCCGCGGCGATGAGCGGCAGACCCTGCCGGACCATCACCAGCACGCGGTCGCCTTTGCCCACGCCTTTATGCCGCAAGTGATCGACCCAGGTGTCCACCTCGAGGTCGAGTTCACGGAATGAGAGGACGAGATAGTCGATGTCACCCACCGCGGTCCGGCCGCGGGGAATTTTGACCGCCGGCTGATCCGGCTGGCGCGCGGCCATCAGCGGCAGGTGGCGGGCGATGTTGGCGGACTCGGCCACGGCGCGCGTCAGCTTTTCCAAGCGGGCTCGGCCTTGAGCAATCGCGCCTGCCAGGGCAGCAGCGTGGCGTCGATGCTGGCCGGCTCACGGGCGATTTGTGCGAGTTGGGAGCGGGTGGCGATGAGAGTCGGATCCAGGTTCAGGCCCCGCGCGAGCCGGTCCCGGTCGGCCTTGAGCCGGTCCTGCCGGTCGAGTTCGTCGCCGGACATCGGCGCATAATCCCGGCGGCGTTCCCGGCGCGACAATGTGTGCGGATCGGTGTTGAGCCCCCGGCGAACCGCCTCGGCCAGGGAGGGGAACAGCCGGTCGTGGCGCCGGCCGAGGTTGATGTGCAGCACCTCGTCGATCGGCCGGCCCTCGTCGGCCGTGCGGGTGATGCGCCCGAGCATCTCATTGCCGACCACCTTGAAGGGCGGGGTGTTTAATTTTTCGGCCCACTCCTCGCGCCAGTGCCAGAGGGCGTGCAGCACGGCCAGCCCGCGCCCGCCGAGTTTCTCCGAGCCGTTGATACGCCAGGCGTTTTCATCCGGAGCGGTGAAGCCGTCGCGGGCCACTTCGATTTGCCAGCGGCATTTCTGCTCCAGCCACTCGAGGCGGCCAAGCCGGACCAATTCGGCCCGGAGCCGGGCCCGCAAGCCCGGCAGGTAATACACGTCGAGCGCGGCGTAATCGAGCATGTCGCGGTCGAGCGGGCGTTGCGACCAGTTGGCCTTCTGGTGGTCCTTGTCGAGTTTCACACCGAAGTTTTCCTCCAGCAGCGCGGCGAGGCCGAAGCGCGGGATGCTCAACAGTTGCGCCGCGAACATGGTGTCGAAGATGCTGTGTGGCTGGAAGCGGCAGAGTTCCCAAAGCAGGCGCAGGTCGTAATCGCTGCCGTGCATGATCAGCGGCTTGGCGGCCAGGCGCGGCCAGAGTTCGTCGAGGGGCAGGCCGGCCAGCAGGTCCACCAGGTAGATTTCATCCGCCGCGAGGACCTGCAGGAGGCAGACTTGGGTGCGATAGCGGAAAAGATTGTCCGCCTCGGTATCGAGGGCGATCTCGGTGCAGCGATCCAGCGCCGCATAGAGCGGCGGTAGTTGTCCGGGCTGGTTGATGAGCTGGTAGTGCGGGGAGGCGTTCAAGCGGATGAAGGGGGTTGTTTCTCCCATGCGGCGAGGAAGGCGTCAATCAACAGCGGCAGGTCGGGGCTGTAACCGCCCTCCAGCACCGCGGCGGCCGGGAGGGCGCTTTCGCCCAGCCAGCGGCCGAGTTCGGCGAAATCCTCGCGTTCAAGGGTCATGGCCGTGATGGGATCGCCCGCGTAGGCGTCGAATCCGGCGGACACGAGCACCACATCGGGCCGGAATGCGAGCACCGCTTCCCAGGCGCGGGCCAGGGCCGCCATGTGCTGGACGCGCGGCGTGTGCGGGGCGACCGGAAAGTTGTGGCAGTTGGCGGTCGAGTGTGTGCCGGTGCCGGGGTAGCCGGGAAACTGGTGCACCGACGCAAAGAAAAGCCCGGGCCGGCCTTCCAGGATGTCCTCGGTGCCATTGCCGTGGTGGGCGTCGAAATCCCACACGGCCACCCGCCGGCCCTTGGCGGCGGCGTGCACCGCGGCGAGGGCGATCTGGTTCAAATAGCAAAAACCCATCGCTTGAGTGCGCGTGCAATGGTGGCCGGGCGGACGCATCAGCGCGAAAGCCTTCTGTTCGGCCAGCGCCATGTCGGCGGCGTCGAGCGCCGCGCCGACTGCGCGGCGGACGTGGTCATATATGCCGGGAAAATACGGTGTGTCGTCGTCGATGTCGCCCGGCTGCTGAATGCGCTTGATCAGCGCCGGGGTGTGGGCGGTCAGCAAGACAGCCTCGTCGGCGATCCGCGGCTGCCGCCAATCCCAGTCGGGGTGCACGGACTTCAGATGCGAGGCGCTGCGGGTGACGCGGGACGGTTGTTCCGGCCGCATGGCCGAGCCGTATTCCGCACAGGAGGGGTCGTAATAGATGATCATCAACGATTGTCCGCCTACGGACGAAAGTGGGCTTCCAGAAAAAACCTAAACGACGCGCCGCAGCAAGGCGGGATTATCGCCCAGCAGCCCGTCAACCCCCCACCCCGCCAGCCGGCGCGCCGTGCGGGCATCATTGACCGTCCAACACCAGAGCGTGGCGCCCGACCGGTGGATCCGCCCGACGAAAGCCCGGCTGCGCACCACGGAATAATGCAGGCTCAGCCCGCTGGCGTCCGCCGCGACCATCTGCCGCAGCAGTTTTTTCGCGCCGCCGCTTCCCTCGGAGATGAGCGTGCGGGAAACGGCGGGCGCCAGCCGTGCGGCGGCCCGCACCAAATCCGGTTCAAAGGAGGCGAGATTCACCCACCGGGCGGCCTTGGCCAGTCGAATGACGCGTGCGATGGGTGCGACGACCGCGCCGCGTTTCAGTTCGATTTGCACGATGGCCCGGTCGCGGATCAGGGCTAGCACATCGGCCAGGCGTGGAATACGCCCGGAGCCGAGTACACGCAGTTTCTTCAACCCGGCCCACGTTTTGGCGGTCAGCCGGCCGGGTTGACCAGTCAGCCGGCGCAAAGTGAGGTCATGGAACACCACGGGGATACCGTCGCGCGTCACCTGCACATCGAGCTCGATCCCGTCCGCCCCGAGCGCCAGCGCCCGGCGGAAGGCCGCGAGGGTGTTTTCGGGTTTTTCGGCGGAAGCGCCGCGATGGGCGATGACTAATGCGGCCACAGGCTTGTTTTTCCTTGGCCAGTGCCGCGGAGCCAATGCTAAATGCATCGGATGAAAGTCGTCGTGCTCTGCTCCGGTGGCATGGATTCGGTGACCGCGCTCCATTGGGCGCGGGCGAATCATGATGTCCGGGCGGCGCTGAGCTTCCACTACGGGGCCAAACACAACGACCGCGAGATTCCCTTCGCGGTGGAACACGCCGGAAAACTGGGCGTGCCGCACCGGATCATCCCGCTGGATTTCATCGGCCGGTTGTTTGCCTCGGACCTGCTTCAGACCGGCGGCGCCATCCCCGAGGGACATTACGCGGACGAGAACATGAAGCGCACGGTCGTGCCCTTTCGCAACGGCATCATGCTGGCCGCCGCCGCGGGCTTCGCGGAGAGCACCGGGGCGGAGGGACTCGTCATCGCCGCGCACACCGGCGACCACACGATTTATCCGGATTGCCGCGAGGATTTCATGCAGGCCATGGGCGACGCGATGCGACTCGGCACCTACGCGGGCATCCGGTTGCTCCGGCCGTTCATCGCGATGGACAAGGGCCGGATTGCAGCGGAAGGGACGAAGCTCGGCGTGGACTACGCGCACACCTGGTCGTGTTACCAGGGCGGCGTGGTGCACTGTGGCAGGTGCGGCACCTGCGTGGAGCGCCGCGAGGCGTTTCAACAGGCCGGGTTGTCCGATCCGACGGTTTACGAATCTACCCCGCCGCTGCCGCCAAAACCGCCATGCTGATCTCGGAGATATTCCATTCCTTGCAGGGCGAGGGCGAATTGACCGGCGTGCCGTCGGTTTTTGTGCGCACCAGCGGCTGCAACCTGCGCTGCAACTGGTGCGACACGCCCTATGCGTCATGGTCGCCCGAGGGCCGGCTGATGCGCCTGGAAGAAATCATTGCGGAGGTGAAGAAGCATCCTGCCCGGCACGTGGTGCTCACGGGCGGTGAGCCGATGGTGGCGAAGGAAATCCACGGGCTGGCCGCCGCGCTGAAGCAGCTCGGCTGCCACATCACGATCGAGACGGCCGCAACCATCGCGCCGGGGGGTATCGCTTGCGACCTCGTCTCGCTCAGCCCCAAGCTGAAAAACTCCGCGCCGGACGCCCGGCTCGACGACACCTGGCGCAAAAAGCACGAGTCGCTCCGCTGGCAGCCCGAGGTGGTGCGGACGTGGCTGGATCAATATGGTTACCAATTGAAATTTGTGGTGGCGGAACCCGGCGATGTGAAGGAAATCGAATCAATGCTGGCGGAACTCGGCCGGGATATTCCCCCGGCGAAAGTGCTGTTGATGCCGGAGGGCACGACGGTCGAGGCGCTGCGGGCGAAAGCCGGCTGGCTGGGCGAACTGTGCAAGGCGCGCGGCTATCGCTACGCGCCGCGGTTGCAGATCGAGCTTTACGGTAACAAGCGTGGAACCTGAGGCGACTCGCGTCGGCAGTTCAGCAAGCACGCACGCGGCGCGCTGATGGAATCAGCACTGCAGCCCGATTTTTCCGAACTGGGCGCCGGCTTCCATGTGGCGCAGCGCGGTCTCGGCTTGGTCAAGTGGAAGCACCCGGTCCACCACCGGCACGATCTTGTGGGTCTCGACGAAGCGGGTCATGCCGGCGAAATCCGCCGGCGAGCCCATGGTCGTGCCGAGGATGTTGATCTGCCGGAAGAAACTCTTGCGCAGGTCGAGCCCCGGAGGATTGCCGGTCGTGGCGCCGAAAAAGACGATGCGGCCGCCGGGCCGCGTAAGCTCGATGAGGCTGGCAAAGCCGGGGCCACCGGCGCTGTCGACGATGACATCGAAGAGTCCGCCCGCCTGCTTCTGCAGCGCGGCGGCCCAGTCGGCATCGCGGTAGTTGACGCCACCCGCGGCGCCAAGGGTTTCGGCG
>DATFUQ010000154.1:0-3278 GCA_035260745.1 Lacunisphaera sp.
CACCGCTTTCGTCGGCGCCACCAATTCCAATCCCGGCATGGGCTTCGCGATTCCCATCAACATGGCCCGGGTCGTGACCGATCGCATCGTGGAAACGGGTGACGTCCGCCGCGGCAAGCTAGGGATCACCTTCGAGGATCCCACTCCCGCCGTGGTGCGCGAGTTCAAATTCGCCGCCCCGCCAACCACGCCGATCATCACCAAAGTCGAGCCGGGCTCTCCGGCGGACCTCGCCGGCCTCAAGATTGGCGACGTGATAACGGACCTTGCCGGAATGCCGGTGCGGGATACCTCCCAGCTGCGCAGCCGCCTCGGTCTCTTGTGGCTCGGAGATGCGGCCGAGTTGACCGTGATCCGCAACGGCAAACAGGCCGTGATCCGCGCCACCATCACGGACCAGCAGCGCGCCAAGGCGAAGTAACAGTTAGAGGCCGCGACCGGCGTCCCGCCCCTCGCTTACAGCTCGCGCAAAAAATCGATCATCGCGGCGTTGACCTCCGACGCGCGCTCCTGCTGGGTCCAGTGACCGCAACCCGGGAGCATGATCTTGCCGCGCAATTGCGGCACGTCGTTTGCCAAATTGGCGATAATCTGATCCATGCCGCGGAACGCGACCACCAGGTCACGATCGCCGGCCATATAAAGCGCCGGTACAGTCACCTTCGCGCCTGCGAACGGGGCAAGTAGTTCCCAATTTCGATCGATGTTGCGGTACCAGTTCAGGCCGCCACGGAATCCGGTGCGCTCGAACTCACCGACGTAGAAATCGATGTCGGCTTCCCCGAGCCATGCCGGCAGGGCGGTGGGAATAGGCCGGCTAGTGAGAAAGCCGCCTCCTCTCGGCACCATCCCGACAGGACCACCGGCCGGCGCGCCACGTGGCACGTTTCCCAGCATCTTGACGAAGGTTTGCCGCACGTCGCGCTCCAATTCGGCCTCCGCCACGCCCGGCTGTTGAAAATAGAGCTGGTAGAACATGCCATCCTCGTGGCGCGGCATGACAGACGTGGGTGCGACCGGTCCGCGAGGTCGGAACGGGACGCTCAGACCGATCACCGCGCGAAAGCGATCGGGTCGCAGCAAGGCGGCATGCCATGCCACGGGCGCGCCCCAGTCGTGCCCCGCGATCACAGCTTGTTCGGCGCCCAGCACGTCGAGGAGTCCCACCATATCGCCGACGAGATGCAGCAGGGTGTACTGGTCGATCGCCTCCGGTCGGTCGGACCGGCCGTAACCGCGCATGTCGGGCGCGACGGCGTGGAATCCGGCTGCCGACAGCGCCGTGAGCTGGTGGCGCCACGAATACCAGCTCTCCGGAAAGCCGTGGCACAAGACCACGAGCGGCCCTTCCCCTTGCTCGGCAAGGTGGAGATGGATGCCGTTCGCCTCGACAACGCGATGCGCGACACCGCTGCTGCCCTGTGCGTAGACTTGGTCGCGTTGGAGGACGGTACCACCCACCGCCGCTCCGAGCCCCGCTATGAATTCGCGCCGTCGCATCTGAGATCTCCATGTTGAACCAAGTGACGCCAATTGCATCCGTTGTCGCGGCTCAAAAATCCGGCTTCGTTGCAGTCGGTAAATCGGCGTCCTTCCCGGCGTAATATAGATTTGGGTTTTCGGCACAGACATTTTCGAGCAATTTGTAAGTGCCTTGCGAATTTATTCCGCGCCGATAAGTGATGGTCGCCGACCAGGGGGTTGTGAAGACACCCTCGTCCTCTACCGTGAACTCGAGTTGCAGGCCCTTGCCCTTGTAGTTGGGGTCGACGTCTACTCCAATCGTAACAGGCGGCAGGCGGAAATTCTTGGTGGCAACGCGCTCCAATGCCTCTTTCGTGGCGTCGTAATCAAGCAGCCGATAACGTTCGACCACGTGCAGAGCGTTGGTGTATGGCGTTCCGTATAAATCGAGCATGGCAACCGTCCGATCGGACTTGATCCCCACGGTGTCTATCACCAACGTGTCGCCCTCGTAGTGGCCCACTGAATCCCCATACCAGGACGGCGTCACCTGTGCCGGATGAAGGCGATTCATGCGCACGTGACGGACTTCATGATCCCAGCCGTAAAGGATCGTGATCTTGCCCGGCTGCTGCAGAATTTGCATTGAAACGCTCTCAAAAATGAACGGCACCCCTGAGGGCCAACACTCGGTCAATGGTGTCGGATGGCCCTCTCCGCTCAATTCGAGTTCGCCATGTCTTTTCACAATTTCCGCTGCATCGGGCTTCAGAATTGGATTCGTGTAGTCGCCGACCTGCTGACTGGGGTGGGCCACTAGCAAGGGTTTCGTCCCCGGCAAGCGCAGGCGGCCGTCGTTATCGAAAACTTGCCTCGTGCGTGACCTGTTCGTCACGGGACCCGGTCCCGATAGCGGCAGCTCAAAGTGGGGGTAGAACGGGTGTGCCCATATACCGGACAAATCCGGGATGGATGCAGCGCCTGCCCTGCCACCGCCCGCTGGCCCAACCGCGGGCACCGCGTCTTGCGCGAATGCCGCCGCACCAACTCCGCTCAGCATGATGGCTGCAATGGCTGCGATCGAGAACGGATTCTTCATGATGACCCTCCCTCGGCTGGGTGATGTCCGCCACGGCACGCTTCCGAGTCGTATCATGCCTCTGTCCGCTGGGCCCGCGATGTGAGCCAACTCACACAGTGCGCCGTCCGATGGGCCTAACCCGCGTTCGACTCCACGCGCCGGAAGGCCGCGCGCAGACGACCACTGGACTAGGTATAAAAATACCATCCAGCAAGCTGTCCGGAGGCGGATTAGGCAAAACGAACTAATTTTGGAATTCCCAACGAAATCAAAGCCGTCCGGTTTTCCCCGCCGCGGCGATCCTGGATCGTTGGACCGCTTTTCCCATTCCTCACCCGAACGGCGTCATTGCCCTCCCCCGGACTTGATCCGCGGATTGACCGGGCAATCGAGTATCCGCGGGGAACGATTTTTACCGAGCAGTCTAATTCAGCATCCCCAGCGCGCGCGGCAGCCACAGCGATATCTCGGGGATGTAGGTCACCATCACCAGAAACACCAGCATGGTGCCGAGCCATGGCAGCACCGCTATGGTGAGTTCGGTAATCCCCATCTTGGTGATGCCGGAGGCGACGTAGAGATTGAGCCCGACCGGCGGATGGCACAGTCCCACCTCCATGTTGACCGCCATCAGGATGCCGAGGTGCACCGGATGCACGCCGAGCCTCGCCGCCATGGGAAAAAGGATCGGCGCCATGATCAGCACGATGGCGGCCGGATCCATGAAATTGCC
>DATFUQ010000155.1:0-10127 GCA_035260745.1 Lacunisphaera sp.
TCCACCGTCATGGGCTGGCCGCTCAATCTCACGATCGTGAGCACCGGCCTGCTGGTCGTGTTCTACACCGTGACCGGCGGCAGTGACGCGGTGAACCTCACGCAGAAATACCAGATCGGCGTGATCTTCATCGGCATGGTCACCGCCTTCTTCGTTCTGCTCGCCCGGCTGCCCGCCGGGCTCACCTTTGGCGACGCCCTCACGGTTGCCGGCGGCTTCCACAAGCTGGAGGCGGTGGACTTCTCCCTCAACCCCGACCGGCGCTACACCATCTGGACCGGCGTGCTCGGCGGCATGTTTCTCGCCCTGTCCTATTTCGGCACCGACCAGTCGCAGGTGCAGCGCTATCTCACCGGAGCCTCGCTGCGCGAGAGCCGGCTCGGCCTGATGTTCAACGCCGTCTTCAAGATCCCGATGCAGTTCTGCATCCTGCTGCTCGGCGCGTTGGTGTTTGTCTTCTACCAATTTGAGCGCCCGCCGGTTTATTTCAACCAAGCCGCCTGGCACTATCAGGCCGAGCACGGCTCCGGCGACAAGCTCCGCGCCCTGGAGACGGACTTCACCGCGGCGCACGCGGACAAGGAGAAGCAAATCCAGGCTTGGATTGCGGCGCGACACGCCGGCGATCTGGCTGCGGCGGAAACCGCCCGCGCCGCCGCCTTGGCGGCGCACCAGCGCACCGAGGCCGCGCGCACGGAGACCAAGGCCGTGCTCCGCCAGGCGGACCCGAAGACATCCACCAGTGATTCCGACTACGTATTCATCACCTTCATCCTGGATCACCTGCCGCACGGTGTGATCGGCCTGCTCGTGGCGGTGTTCTTCGCCGCCTCTTTCTCGTCGAAGGCCGGCGAGCTCAACGCCCTGGGCTCGACCACCGTGGTCGATATCTACCGGCACGTCGTCAAGCGCGACGCCACCGACGCCCATTACGTGACGGCCTCGAAGTGGTTCACCGCGCTGTGGGGCCTCGTCGCCATCGGCTTCGCTTTGTTTGCCTCGCTGGCGGAGAACCTGATCCAGGCGACCAACATTGTCGGCTCCATCTTCTACGGCGTGGTGCTCGGCATGTTTCTGGTCGCCTTCTTCCTCAAAAAAATCAGCGGCACGGCGGTGTTCTGGGCCGCGCTGGCGGCGCAGACGATGGTCTTCGTGTTCTATTTCACGCTCAGCATTTCCTATCTCTGGTATAACGTCATCGGCTGCGCGGCCTGCATGCTGTTTAGTCTAATCCTGCAGGCTGTGCTCGGCTTCTCGCGCGAGCCCGCCACCTCATGAGTGCGCCTGTCATCTGTTTCGGCCAGCAGCCCTGCGGGTTTTTCCCGCGGCGGTTCCTCTACGCGAAGTTCGCCACCGCCCGCCGGCTCCAGGCCGAGCTCGGCGGTGAGCTCGTTTTCTTCTGCCATGATAGCGATCATGACTGCCGCGAGACCCAGACCACGCTGCGCCACCGCAAGACCGGCGAGCCGACGACCCTCAACTTCAGTTTCGCCAACAAGCTCCAGCGGAAATTCTCCCCGCTCTTCCTCAAGCGCATCCCGTCCGACTGGCAGGCTCACACCGCCCGCCAGCTGCCGGTCTACGTCGATCCCCGCTGGATCGCGGCCTTCAAACAAGTCACCGCCACAAACGTCGCCGACTTCTGCCTCGAGATGTATCGCCGCATGGGGCTGCTTGATGGCATCCGCGTCGTCCGCTCGGGCGACCCTTCCGTCCGCCGGTCTGCTTGCGATGTGAGGGATTTCTTCGTGGATGTGCCGCACGAGGGCGAAACGGTCCGGGCCCGGTTGATCGGCGGCGCGCTGAAGCTGCATGAGGGCGGCGATTGTTATATTGATTTGCCCAAGGCGGATTTCACCAAGGAGCAGATCAGCCCGACCCGCGACACCCGGTTGCGCTGGATGCAATCCGTGGTTCACTGCACCCATTACATCTGCGGCGCTGGCGAGCAGGCTTACTTGAACAAAGCCGACGCCCCCGAAATAACTTTCGTCCCTCGTGACCCCATTGACCGCTCCGATGAAGCTTACACCGACCTCCCCGTCTGAACCTTGGCTGGCCTTTGGCGCCCACCCCGACGACATCGAGTTCGGCTGCGGCGGGATCATCGCCCGCGAGACGCGCTCCGGCCGGCCGGTTCATTTCGTCGTTTGCTCGCGCGGCGAGGCTGGCACGAACGGCACACCCGCCCAGCGCACCACCGAGGCGAAAAAAGCCGCGAAAATTCTTGGTGCCACACTCGAATTCATCGAACTCGACGGCGACGCTCATCTCGAAGTGAAGGCTGCGCATGCCATCAAACTTGCCGGCATTATCCGCCGCCTCCGCCCGGGCATTGTGCTCGCGCCCACGCTGGAACAGAATCAGCACCCCGATCACTATCGGCTCGGGCAGATTGCGCGCGATGCCACCCGCCTGGCCCGCTACGGCGGATTGGCCGAACTGAGGACACAGCCGCCCCACGCCATCGGTCAGTTGTTTTTCTACGCCGTTTCGCCCGACGCCGAGCCCGCCGGCGCCCCGCCTGTGTTGATCGACATTTCCGCACCGGAGGTCATCGCCACCTGGACCAAGGCGATGGCCGCGCATACCTCGCAGTTGCGCACCCGCAACTATGTCGAGCTGCAGCTGGCCCGGGCGCGGGTGCACGGCCTGCGCGCCGGACTGGAACACGCCCAGCCCCTCTGGCCGAACGACCCGCTGGTCTTTAACTCGCTCGCACCCCTGACCCGCGCCGCCCGCGGCTTTTAGAATGATTTATCTTAAAGCCCAATCCATTGAAACGCGGAGAACACGAAGGTCGCAGAGAGTTTCCCTTCTCCGTTCCTCCGCGTTCTCCGCGACCTCTGCGTTAAAAATCTTATCTTTTCGGCATGCCTGAACACCCGCTCAAGATCGGCCTCACCTGCTATCCGTCCGTCGGAGGCAGCGGGATTCTCGCCTCCGAGCTGGGCGAGGAGCTCGCGGCCCGCGGCCACGAGGTGCACTTCATCAGCTACGAGCAGCCGTTCCGGATGCCGGCCGGCGAGAGGATCTTTTTTCACCCGGTGCAGGTCAACAGCTACGACCTCTTCAAGTATCCCGACTATACGCTGCCACTCTCGGTGAAGATGGCCGAGGTCAGCCGCGACCACGCGCTCGACGTGCTGCATGTCCACTATGCGGTGCCGCACGCCACCGCCGCGTTCCTCGCCTGCTCCATGCTGCCGGCGGACCGCCGGCCCAAGGTCATCACCACGCTCCACGGCACCGACACCACTCTGCTCGGCCGCGATCCCGGCTACGGCCCCGCCATCCGCCACGCGCTGGAGCATTCCGACGCCATCACCACCGTCTCGGAGTTCATGCGGCGGGAAACGGTGCGCCTGCTCGGAGTCAAGCGGCCCGTCGAGGTCATCCACAATTTCTTCGAGCCGCACCCGGCGGAGCACTCGCGCACGGAGGTGCGCCGCGAACTCGGCCTGGCCGACGGCGAGGCGATGCTGCTGCACGTCTCGAATCTCCGTCCGCTCAAGCGGCTCGACCTGCTGCTCGACACCGTCGCGCGACTGAAACCGCTCCTCCCCTTCAAGCTCGTCGTCCTGGCGGGCGGCGATCCCAGCCCGCTGCTCGCGGAAGCCCGGCGTCTTGGCCTCGTTGATCGCATTATTGTCCGTGAGCGCGTGACCGATATCGAAGGCTATCTCGCCACCGCCGACCTCGGGCTGTTCACCTCCGAGGTGGAAAGTTTCTGCCTGAGCATCCTTGAGTTGATGAGTGTCGGCTGTCCCAGCGTGGCCTTTGCCGTCGGCGGCATCCCCGAGGTCACGGTATCGGGCGAAACCGGCCTGCTTGTGCGGTTCCCCGACACCGGGGCCATGACCCACGCCATTGAGTCCCTGCTGCGCGACCCCGCCCGTCGCACCGCCATGGGCCGCGTCGCGCAAGCGCGCGCCCGCCGGCAATTTTCCGCCGCCGCCATCGTGCCCCGCTACGAAGCCATCTACCGCAAGGTTTGCCGCCGTTAGCCGCGTTGTTACGCAACATTTAGGCTGCAAAATCCCCCGGTAAACCCAGTGTGCGCCCATGGAACCGGACGATCCGCCACCGAAGGTTTACGGCTTCAAGGAGCGCGAATTCAAGCGAGACAACGCGCCCGGGTCTCCGCCGTCGCCGACCGCGAAGGAGCATGCGATCGCGGCTGGCCATGTCGTCCCTGCCACCCGGAAGGCCCCGCCTTCGGGCGGCGTCAACCGCACGGCCGACCCGAACGACGTCTACGCCGTCCTCCAGCAGAATCGCGCCAAGGAAAATCAATTCGGCCTGAACGAGGTGCAAATCAAGGAGATCAAGTCCAAGCGCAAACGCGACTTCTGGCTGATGCTCGTCGGGGGGAATCTTCTCATCATCGGCCTCGTCTTCATCACCGGCTTCAATGTCGTCTCGGTCATCTTCGGGCTCTCAGGCATCATCATCCTCAGCCTCAGCCTCACCTGGATCATGTGGCAGGTGATGAACAAATACTGAGCCTGCCAAAGGCCGGCGAAGTCGCGCCGAAGCTTCTGGTTAAGGCGGATGAGCCCGGGCCGCAGCTCATCACATGAACCCGTCCGGCCTGCCCGCCATAGCCTTGGCGACGACGGGAGGTCGGGTTCCACCTCCTGCGGGATAAATTGCTATTTCCGCGGAGCCGCGTAACCTCGGGGGATGGACACCGCCCAAACCGTCATCCCGCCTCTCACCGCCCTGCGCTGCTGGGTCCAGGGCCGGCGCATTTATCTCGAGATCAACGCCCGCCGTTCGGTCAGCTTTCCGGCCAGCAAATACGCCGTCCTCGCCAACGCCTCGCAGGCCGAGCTCGAAAAAATCCAGCTGCACGGGGCCGGCCGGACCATCCAGTGGGAATCGCTGGATGAGGAAATCACGGTCGACGACGTGGCCCACAACCGCTTTTTCCACACGCCCAAGGCCGTCGTCGCTCAGGCGGGATAAACCCCGGTGCGGCGCTCGACCGCCCAGCGGTAGAGTTCAACGTATTGCGCGGCGCTCCGGCGCCACGAAAAGTCCTTCGCCATCGCGCGCTGCTGCAACCCGGCGAATTCCGCCGGCCGGTCGTAGTAGGTGGCGCAGGCCCAGCCGAGCGTGTCAGCCAGCGCTCCCGCCGTGGCGTCGTGGAAGACAAATCCCGTGCCGCGCCCCTGCCCTTCCGCGAAGTTCTCGACCGTGTCCACCAGCCCGCCGGTCGCGCGCACGACCGGCGGCGTGCCGTAGCGCATCGCATACATCTGCGTCAGACCGCACGGCTCCGCCCGGCTGGGCATGACAAAGCAATCGCTGCCCGCCTGGATGAGCCGCGCCAGCTTGCCATCGAAACCGAGGTAGGCGCCAACCTTCCCGCGGAAGGCGTGCCCGGCCCACTGGAAGGCGTTCTCCATCGACAAATCTCCGTTACCCAGCACGACAATCTGGATTTTCAGGTGATGCATGATGGCCGGCAGCGCCTCCACCAGCAGGTCGAGTCCCTTTTGCGCGGCCAGCCGCGACACCACGCCGAAGAGCGGCACGCGTGGATTCACCTCCAGGCCGAAGCGCTCCTGCAGCCGGGCCTTGCACACCGCCTTGCCGGCCAGGTCCGCCGCCGAGTAATTCGCCGGCAGGGTCGCATCGCGCGCGGGATCCCACGATTCGTCGTCGATGCCGTTGACGATGCCGACCAGGTCGCCCGCACGGAACCGCAGCACCGCGTCCAGCCCGAAGCCCCCGCCAGGCGTGCGGATCTCTTGCGCGTAGGTCGGGCTGACGGTGGTGAGCTTGGTCGAGTGATACAGCCCCGCCTTCATCAGGTTCACCGAGCCACCGGCCACGATGCCGTCGCGCAGCAGTTCGCCCGGGGGCAGCCGCGCAAAATCCACGACCCGCGCCGGCGAGTAGCCCTGGTGCTCGAGGTTGTGGACGGTGAAAATCGTCGCCGTGCCGCCAAGCGGCGTGTCGCGCAGCGTCGTGTTGAGCATCACCGGCAGCAGCCCGGTCGTCCAATCGTGGCTGTGCACCGCATCGGGGATCCAGGCGAGCTGCTGGCATAGCGCCAGCGCCCCGCGCGAGAGAAAGGCGAAGCGCAGGTCGTTGTCCGGATGCGCGCCCCATGGCCCGGTGTAGACCTCGGGCCGCGCAAAGAAATCATTGTTCTCCAGAAAATAGACCGGCACGGCGGTGCCCGGCAGCACCGTCGCCCAGGTGCGCGCCCACATCGCCGCCGGCCCGACATCCACACCCAAGGGTTCGCGCAGGGCCCGCCACTCGCCGAGGCGTTTCACCGAGCCATAGGCGGGACAAATAATCCGCACATCATGGCCGAGCTTCGCCAGCTCCTTCGGCAGGGCGCCCACCATGTCAGCCAGCCCGCCGACTTTCACAAACGGCTCAACCTCGGGGCTGACGAAAAGGATTTTCAGCGCTCGCACGGCCCGAGGAAACCCCACCCCTGCCGCGGTGCCGAGTCAAAAGTCTTGGCCAAGTACGCGGGCGAGGTCGCCCGCGCTCCAGGCGATTGTTCCTGGAGCCACGGCGACCCGCCGTGGAATACTTCGGGTTCCTTATCGCCGCGCGGCGGGGTAGCTGCCGAGCCACTTCACCAGCGGGCACATCCGGCGCAATTCCTTCAGCGCCGCCTGCATCGCCGGGTCGTCGTAGTGTCCGGTCACGTCCAGGAAGAAGTAGTAATCCCACTGCCGCACGCGACTGGGGCGCGATTCGATGCGCGTCATGTTCAGCCCGCGCCGGCTGAGCGGCTTGAGCATCTTCAGCAGCGCGCCGGGCTCGTCGTGCAGCGACACGAGCAGGCTGGTCTTGTCGCCGCCGTTGCCCACCGGGCCGGACGGTTCGCGCCCGATGATGCAGAAGCGCGAGACGTTGTTCTTGTGGTCCTGGATCTTGTCGGCCAGCACCGCCACGCCGTAGCGCTCGCCCGCCAGCCGCGCCGCCACGGCCGCCGCACCCGGCTCCTTTTTTGCCAGCTGCACGCCGTGCGCCGTGCTGTCCACCTCGACCAGCCGGGCGTGCGGCAGGTTGCGCTCCAGCCACTGGCGGCATTGCGCCAGCGCCTGGTCCTTGGAGTAAACCTTGGTGATTTTGCCCAGCGACGAGTTCGAAAGCAGCGCGTGCTGGATGTCGAGGTAGATCTCGGCGACGATGACCACGCTCGACTCGACGAACAGGTCATGCGCGTCGCGCACCGCGCCCTGCGTGGAATTTTCCAGCGGCACGACGCCGTAGTCCGCCTCGCCTTTTTCCACGGTGGTAAACACGTCGCCGATGGTGGCCAGCGCGCGGTATTCCACGCTTGCGCCGAATTTCCGCAACGCGGCCTGATGGGTGTTGGTGGCTTCGGGCCCGAGGTAGGCGATCGACAGCGGTTTCTCCAGCGCCAGCGCGGCCGACATGATCTCGCGGTAGATGGCCTTCAGGGCGGTGTCCTTGAGCGGGCCGGGGTTGATCCGCTTCAGGCGCGCCAGCACCTCGGCCTCGCGCTCGGCCACGTAGATGCGGCCCTGCGCGGAGCGCTTCAGCTCGCCGATCTTCGCCGCGAGTTGGAGCCGCCGGTTGACCAGCCCGACGAGGCGCTGGTCGATGGCGTCGATGTTGTTCCGGATCTTGGCGAGTTGCTTTTTCATGACGCGGCGGGAGTCGGGCGGGTGGAGCGGCGCAGAGCATGAAGGCCCCGGGCCCGGGTAATCAACTCCGCAAGCACCTTCGGCGTGATGGCCTGCTTCGGGTCGTCCCCCAGTCCGAGGCTCGGGCTGACGTGCGCCTCGATGCACAGGCCGTCGGCACCGTAGGCCACGGCGGCGAGCGCGCAGGCGGGCACATACGCGGCCTTGCCGACCGAGTGAGACGGATCGACCACGACGGGCGCCCAGGTGCGTTCCTTGAGCAGTGGCGTGATGGACTCGTCCGGATGGTTGCGGTAACCGTCGAGCCCGGGCTGCGTGCCGCGCGGGCAGAGGATGACGTTGGGGTTGCCGAAGTTCACGATGTATTCGGCGGCGGAGATGAACTCGCTGAGCGTGCCGAGGTGCATGCCGCGCTTCAACAGGACCGCGGTCGGGCGCCCGGCGATGGCCTTGCCAATCTGCCGGAGCAGCGAGTAGTTGAGCGCATTGCGCGCGCCGATTTGCAGCACCTGCACGCCGGCATCGAGCGCGAGGCGCAGCTGCTCCTCATCCATCACCTCGGCCACCGCCGGCAGGCCGGTGCGGCGCGAGGCGTCCATCAGGATGTCGAGCGAGCGGACGTCGCCCTGGAACGCATAAGGTGTGGTGCGCGGTTTCCACACGCCGCCGCGGAGCGCCTGCGCGCCGGCCTCCTGCACCGCGTGCGCGGTTTCCAGAAAGCGGTTGGGCTGGGCCGGATCGATGGTGCAGTGGCCGGCAATGAAAAGCAGCTCTTCGCCGAGGGTCACGCCGCCGATTTTCAGCCGGTGGCTGGCGAGGTCGGACTTGATGTCCATCAGCTTGTGCGGCGACTGGATGGTGTCGACACGGTCCACATAGGGCAGACCCTCGAGCCGGCTGATCATCAGCTCGTGGCGCTCGTCGCCCACGATGGCGTAGATGGTCCGCACGGCGCCGACGATCGGCTGGATTTTGCAGCCGAACTCGGCGACGACCGCGGTCAGTTCGGCGACTTCCTCGGGGGAGAGACGGTTGTTCTTGGGCAGGATCATGGCGGGGGTGGGTTAAAACAAAAGAGCCGCCTGGGGTTGGGCGGCTCCTTTGCAAATTGGCTCTGTTGTTTGGTCAGAGTTTGCGTGGGGACAAGCCGCCTCCGGTTTGCGGGGTAAAGTAACCCGCAAAGCCAAAGTAAAAGTTGACGGCAAAACGATTCATCGGGCGCCATTGGTGACGGCTGGCGGTGCAGCTGTCAATTCCGGAGCCGGCCTTATGACTCGGCGGTGTTACGACTCTCCCTTGGTTTCGGGCCGGGGCGCAAACCATCGCACCGCCAGCGCAATGGGCAAGCCGACGCAGAACAGGTGAATGACAAATTGCGGCAATCGGAGCTTGGGCAGCGTGTGGTTAAATGGCGTGGTGAGATAAATCGTCTTCAGCTCAATCGTCAGCGGATACACTCCGCGAAACATGACGATGAAGACCACGGCGCCGTAGACCAAGCCGCTCGGCACGGCCCAGCGGATCAACAAGGGGAAACGCCGGCTCATCAGGTAGAAAATCGTGGCGGCGGAAAACGCCACGCTGAAGTGCATCGCCAGCCCGAGGGCCGCGGTGGTCAGGCCGCCGTCGTAGGTCGCCGGGCCCAGCATGGCGCCGGCCACGTTTTGCAGCAGTCGAATTGGACTGAGGCCGAAGGTAATGCCCGCCTCGATGAATGCCGCGCTGATATCGAGGACCCCGCAAATCAGCCCGCCCCAGAGAATGGCCCGGGGTATCCGGCCAGTCGTGGCGGTATTCATGAACGCGCCTCAACTTTGCCGGCAGGGCGGCGCGCCCGGTCCAGCAACTCCGCCCACTCAGAAGGCCGGCCGCAGGCGAGCCGGGCGGCGGCCCGCGCGCTCAAGGCGCCGACAATATTCCCCGTGCCCGAGTAGGCCCCCACCGCCCACAACTTGTCCCGCATCTGCTCGAGCACCGGCAGCCCGTCCGCGGTGTAAGCCACCGAGGCAGCCCAGCGGTGCGTGACCGCCGCCCGAACCTTCAGGTGTTCGCGCAGGAATTTCTCGAGCAATCCCTGGATGAATTCGGTCGGCTCCGTCTCGGTCGTCCACTCCGTCTCGAGCGCATGGTCGCGGAAACCACCCAGCGCCAGCGTGCGGTCCGGCTGCTGCTGCCAGTATTCGTAGCCGTAACGCCAGTAAACCGGCCGCGTGAAATTCACCTCGGGTGCGGGCGCGGTGGCCAGCATCTGCAGCCGCGCGGTGCGCACCCGTGAACCCAGCTCGGGGAAAATCTTTTCGAGCCCGCCATCCACCGCGACAACGACGGTGTCGCATAAAATCGTGCCGGCGTCCGTCACCACCGAACCCGGTACCATCCGCCGCACCGGTGAGTTTTCGTAGAGCAACACCTTCCGCTCGCGAAGCTCCTGCGCCACCGCCCGCACGCAGCGCAACGGCTGCATCACCCCGTCCGCTG
>DATFUQ010000156.1:0-2647 GCA_035260745.1 Lacunisphaera sp.
ATTTTTCACCTTCAAAGGTCACCGCAGCTTGAAATTGCGGACCCTCTCGGGCTTGTACAGAGCCAAGCAATTCTGAACCCTGGCAAAACATTCCGTATCGTTCTTAATGGATCTGCGGCGACGCGGACCATGTCTGCGCGCTTCCTGACGGAGTTTTTTGGCGCGGGAGTTCAACACATCGCTTTCGAATGCGATGACATTTTCGAGACGGTTGCAGGAATGCGTTCCGCGGGCGCATCTTTTCTGAAAATCCCAAACAATTATTATGACGACGTTGAGAGCAGATTTGAGCTCGATCCCGCCATCGCAACACGCATGAGAGAAAACCAAGTTTTGTATGATCGCGATGATACCGGCGAATTCTTTCAAGTCTACACGCGCGCGTTTGATGAACGTTTTTTCTTTGAAATTGTGGAGCGGCGCGGTTACCAGGGCTTTGGCGCTCCCAATGCATCTGTTCGGCTCGCGGCTCAAACAAAGGAGGCCCGTCCAGTAACCGTGCCGAGACCGGATAGCGACGAGACTCGTGAGCGCAAATTGTGAGCCTTGCTAGCAATTTGGTAAAAGGCTTTTGCAACGTGTTATTCCGGCGTGGCCGGGCAATGGATAGTCCTCCGAGGCTCATGAGCGGTAGGAGTCGCAATGTCAGCTGAACCGGAAATGACCCGGCAAATCGTTTGCGACCTGCTTGTCATCGGCTCGGGAGCGGGCGGCCTCTCGGCCGCAGTAACCGCCGCCTGGCACGGCTTGAAGGTGATTGTGGCGGAGAAAGAGCCCGTGTTCGGCGGCACCACGGCCTGGTCGGGCGGTTGGATGTGGGCGCCGCTGAATCCGCTGGCTCGGCGTGCCGGCATCACTGAAGACCCGGAGGCGCCGCGCAATTACCTTCGCCACGTGCTTGGCAACAACTTCGACGAAGCCAAGGTGACTGCCTTCCTCGATGCCGCACCACGCATGGTGACCTTCTTTGAGAAAAACACCGCACTCCAGTTCGAGGGGGGCACCAAGATACCCGATACTTACAGTAGTGCTCCTGGCGCCGGAACTGGTGGTCGCTCGGTGATCGCGGCGCCGTATGATGCGCGCGGCTTGGGGGACCTCGTCCACCGATTGCGCCAACCGATGCGCGAGACGACGTTCATGGGCATGACCATCCAGGCCGGGCCTGACCTTGCTGCATTCATGAACGTTACGCGGTCGCCCCAAGCCTTCATCCATGTAGGGCGTCGTTTCAGCCAGCACCTGGTGGATCTCGCCACGCACCGGCGAGGCATGCAACTGCGCAACGGCATCGCTTTGGTGGGGCGGCTGTTGCGCTCCGCTGCCGATCTCGGCATTGACTTGCGGACGTCTTCCCCGGCGGTCCGGCTCCTCAAAGGCGGTGGCGCCGTATGCGGAGCGGTTCTGGCCACGCCCGAGGGAGAAGTGAAGGTTCGGAGTACGCGGGGGGTTATTCTCGCCGCCGGCGGATTCCCGCACGATCGCGAGCGCCGGCGCAGAATGTTTCCCGCCGACCAGAATCATTTGACCGTCGCGGCACCGTCGGCCACGGGCGACGGCCTGCGCCTCGGCGAGTCCGTGGGCGGCGAGGTGGATGGCACCCTCGCCGCGCCGGGCGCCTGGTGCCCGGTTTCGCTGGTACCGTTTCCCGACGGCACAGTAGGCCGTTTTCCGCACATCATCGAACGTGGCAAGCCGGGTATCATCGGTGTGCTCGCGGACGGGCGGCGCTTTTGCAACGAGGGCAACGGTTACTACGACTACGTCGCGGCCATGTTGCGCGCTGTGCCACCTGGGCAGGACGTTGTATCCTGGCTGATCTGCACGCGCGCCTTCCAGCGCCGCTACGGCTTGGGGATCGCGCGGCCGGCACCGCTGCCGTTGGGGCCCTACATCCGTTCCGGCTATATCAAGGTCGGGCGAACGATTGGCGAGCTGGCCCGGAACTGCGGGATCGATCCCGAAGGGCTGGAGCGGACGGTGACCGAATACAACGTACACGCCCGCGAGGGCGAGGACCCCGCCTTCGGCCGCGGCAGCACCTCCTACAACCGCTACCAAGGGGACGCCGGCAATAAGCCAAACCCCTGCGTGGCGCCGATCGAGCGCGGGCCGTTCTACGCCGTGAAGGTTGTCCCAGGCAGCTTCGGCACCTTCGCCGGACTGAAGACCGAGCCAGCGCCCGCGTCCTGGACGCGGATGAGGTGCCGATCCCGGGGCTCTACGCCGCGGGCACTGACATGGCGAGCGTCATGGGTCACTACCCGGCCGGTGGAATAAATCTCGGCCCGGCAATGACGTTCGGCTACATCGCCGGCCGGCACGCGGCCGGCGTCACCGGATACGAAGACGCCTGCGGGATTGTCAGGCCAGAGGTTCACGCATGACCAGCTTCTCCCTCGCCCACCTGACGGTGCTGAACCTGCCGCCGCCGGAGATGGTCCGGGTGGCTGCGCGCACCGGTTACCACTACATCGGATTGCGCATGATCGCCGTCACGGATACCACGCCGGGCTGTCCGCTGATGCACGAGCCCTCGATGATGCGAGACACCAAGGCAGCCCTCGCCGACACAGGTGTGCGGGTACTCGACATCGAGTTCGTCAAGATCACCCCGGAGATCGACGTGGCCGGCCTGGAGCGGTTC
>DATFUQ010000157.1:0-4761 GCA_035260745.1 Lacunisphaera sp.
GTTCGACCGCTCCAAACCGCTGCCGACGGGCGGGCAGCTCGAGCAGGCGGACGGCACGGCCTGGATGGCGTTTTATTGCAGCACCATGCTGGCGATCGCGCTGGAACTGGCGGAAGGGAATCCGGAATACGAGGATATCGCCTCGAAGTTCTTCGAGCATTTCGTGGCCATCGCGGACGCGATGAACCACCTCGGCGGCGCCGGCCTGTGGCACGAGGAGGACGGTTTTTATTACGACCAGTTGCTGCTGGAGGGGAAATCATTCCCGCTGCGGCTGCGGTCGATGGTGGGCATCATCCCGCTCTTCGCGGTGGAATTCATCGAGGAGGACCGGCTGGACCGGCTGCCGGGATTCGCGAAACGCACGCGGTGGTTTTTGGAAAACCGCAAGGACCTCGCGGCAAAAATCTCCTACATGACGCAGGGCAAGTCGGCGACGGGCCGGCGCCTGCTGGCGATTCCGTCGCGTGAGCGGCTCGAGCGGGTGCTGCGTTATGTGTTCGATGAACGAGAATTTCTTTCGCCCTACGGCGTGCGGTCTTTGTCGCGCATCTACCATGAACAGCCGTTTGTGTTGCAGGCGGGCGGGCAGGAATACCGCGTGGACTATGTGCCGGGGGAGTCGGATTCGGGGCTGTTCGGGGGCAACTCAAACTGGCGCGGACCGGTGTGGTTCCCCACCAACTTCCTGCTGATCGAGGCGCTGGAGCGCTACCACCACTTCTACGGCGACAGCTTCACGGTGGAGTTTCCGACCGGCAGCGGCCGGCGGGTCACCCTGCAGGTGGCGGCGCAGGAACTGGCGCAACGGCTTGTAAAATTGTTTCTGCCGGCGGGTGACGGCCGGCGAGCTTGCCATGGCCCGGAGTGCGATCCTACCGCAGACGCCAGACTCAAAGACATGGTGCTTTTCCACGAATATTTCCACGGGGAGACGGGGCAGGGGCTGGGGGCCAGTCACCAGACCGGCTGGACCGCCTTGGTCGCCCGGCTGATTGAGGGTTTTGCTACAAAAAGCCGCTAGAGTGTGCAAAAATTTTTGCGCAAGAACGGCACGTAAAAACCTGCCTGTTCAGTGGGTTACAGAGTTGGCTGGTAAAAGCTGAGTCAGTCCGTCCCAAGTAAAAAAATTGGGATAAGAACCTGCTTGTCGGAGTCTAAAATATGGCCTTCCTCGCGGCCACTTAGGCAATGAAAAGACAGCTCACTATATTCCTCCTGATGGTTACAGTCCTCGGCTTTACAATTAAGGCCGGGGCGGCTGACCGTTGGGAAACCTTACGCGCCATCAATTGGGTGGAGAACCCTACCAACCAGACCAGTGCTGGACGGTTTGGCGAGCTAGGGCCGTATCAATTCCGCTCAAGCACCTGGCGTATGCACACCAGCAAGCCCTTCAGCCTGGCGAACCAGCGGGAGGCGGCCGACGAGGTGGCGGTGAAGCATTACGAGTGGATCAAGCGCACCCTCGAACGGGCCGGGGCGGAGACCAGCGCCTTCAATATCGCCATGGCCTGGAACTGTGGTGTGGACACGGTGCTTTCCGGCCGGGCGCCGAGCGTCAGTTTTCGCTACGCGGAACGCGTGACCAATCTGGTGGAGAAGCTCAAGGAGCGCGCGCAGTCGTTGGTGGAGGAGACCCCTCGCCCGGTGGCGCCCCAGCCTCAAAGAGTGGAAGACCAAAGTGGCAATGAACTGCGCTTCCGGGTGCTGCAGGACACGCCCCGCTTTGTAATCGCGGCCGGCTAGGCCCGGCCGCCGGCACGCTCATTCCAGGAACGAACTCTGCTTGGGCGCCTTGCTGGCTTTCCGTGCGGCTTCTTCCTCGGGAGTGGCGTTCAGGTGGCGCGGCGGGCGCGTCATGCGCGATGCCACCGCCGCCTCGCGGTCGGTCACAATCCGGTCGCAGATTTTCTCGATCTGCAGGTGGAGCCAGTTGGCTGTGGCGCTGTTCTCAGTGTAATCCGCCGGGCCATAGTGGTCAATGCGGCCGGTCTGGCGGAGCCGGTCGTTCTGCTCGAATTCCGCCCGCACGGCAGGGTTATAGACCGCGTAGGTCTTGCCACCGCCTTTCTTGACGACGGAGAAACTCGGCACGTCGCTCGGGCCGTCGGCGATGTAGATCATGTTCTGCAGTGGAATCCGGCGGTCCTCGGGCGTGACCTTCGCGTTTACATCGATGGCGGGGTTCCGGTTCGTGCCCTTGTTGATCTCGAAGATGGCGCGGGTCTTGGTCGTGTTGTCGATCATGACCCCGATCTGGGCGATCTCGGCCGCGGCCTCGATGGGCAATTCCTTTTGTTTGAGGAAGCCGGGCGGCAGCGGGTTTTCGATGAACTCGCAGGCCCAAACGGCGTCGAGATGGGACGCGACGGTGCTGCCGCGGATCATCTCGGCCAGGCCGGTGCTGACCACGTAATGTTCCAGCACGATCTCGTGCTTGGCGTATTCGGGCTTGGCTTTCACCCAGGCGCGGGAGGACTCGAAGAATTTTGGCAGCCCGGGGTAGAATTTGATCTCGGCGCCGCACTCGCGCAGCACCTTGTTGCTCAGGCCGGGCATCTTCCCCGCCAGCACGTAGGTCAGCAGATGGTTCAGGTAGCTGATTTCGGGGGCGATGTGATAGCCCCGCTTGCGGTAGTTCTCGACCAGGGCGTTGGTTTCGGCCCAGAAGTCGGGTTCATCGATGCCAAAACGGCGGAAAAGGGAGGCCTGCATGTAGGCCGGGATCAAAGTCTTGTCAAAGTCCCAGACACAGGCGATGATGTTTTGAGTGAAGAGCGTTGAGGCCATCGCGGATATTTTCTACTAGACGGCGGATATCGCCGTTGATTCTGCCTTTGATAAAGCCGCGGGTCGCGGCTGAGGCAATTAGCAATTTCCCGTTTCACTTCCTGACTTCCTGCATGGACACCCTGCCTGACATCACTCCCTTTCAGCGCCGCCTCGACGAGCTGGCCGCGCAAATGGCGGAGCCGTCGTTTTACGCCAATCCGCGCAAGGCGACGGAAATTTCACGCGAACAACAGGGGCTGCGGCAGCTGGTGGAGAACTACCAGGCCTATGAACGCATGGGCCGCGAACTTGCCGAGCATACGGCGATGGGCAAGGATGCCTCCGCCGAAGCCGAGTTACGCACGCTAGCCCAGCAGGAACTGCCGGAATTGCAGGCCCGGCGCGAAGCCCTGAGGCAGGCGGTCCTGCTCGCGATGATCCCGCCCGAGCCGGCTGACTCGCGCAACACGGTGTTCGAGATCCGCGCCGGCACCGGTGGCGACGAGGCCAGCCTGTTCGCCGCGGAACTCCACCGCCTCTACACCCGCTACGCCGAAGGCCGCGGCTGGAAGATCCAGCCCATGAGCTCGAGCGCTTCGGATCGCGGCGGACTCAAGGAGGTGATCTTCCTCATCACCGGTGAGCAGGTCTACAAGCAGTTGAAATTCGAGAGCGGCGTGCACCGCGTGCAGCGCATCCCGGTCACCGAGGCCAATGGGCGCATCCACACCTCCACCGTGACCGTGGCCGTGCTGCCGGAAGCCGAGGAGGTCGACGTGCAGATCGACCCGCAGGACCTGGAAGTCAGCGTGATGCGGGCCAGTGGCCCAGGTGGGCAGGGCGTCAACACCACCGACTCCGCGGTGCGCATCGTGCACCGGCCGAGCGGACTGATGGTTTATTGTGCCGACGATCGTTCGCAGATCAAAAACAAGGCGCGGGCCATGGCCGTGCTGCGCTCACGCTTGCTGAAACTGAAGGAGGATGAGGAGCACGCCAAGTATGCGGCCCAGCGCCGCACCCAGATCGGCACCGGTGGTCGCAGCGAGCGCATCCGCACCTATAATTTCCCGCAGAACCGGATGACCGACCACCGCATCGGGCTCACGCTCTACAGCCTGCCGGCCATCATGGAAGGCAACATCGAGCCGGTCATCGCGGCCCTGCAACGCGCCGCCTTTGAGGAAAAACTGGCCGAGTTGACCGGCGGGCCGCTGCCGGTGCGGCCGCGCGCCGGGGCCGACGACGAGTGAACTCATGTTGACGGTCCTGGAGATCATCAAGCGGACGACCGAGTTTCTGGACAAACGCGGCGTGGAGGGCCCGCGGCTGAATGCCGAGCTGATGATCGGGCATGCCCTCGGGCTGAAGCGCATGCAGCTATACCTGCAGTTTGAGCGTCCGCTGACCGAGCCCGAGCTGGAGAAAATCCGGCCGATGGTGAAGCGACGCGGCAACCGCGAGCCGGTGCAGTACATCCTGGGCGAGACGGAATTTTCCGGGCTGAAACTCAAGGTTGACCGGCGCGCGCTGATTCCGCGGCCCGAGACGGAGCGATTGATCGAGTTGGTGACACAGAGGCTGACCGCGGCGCCGGCGAACATTCTTGATCTTGGCACGGGCAGTGGGGCGATCGCGCTGGCCCTGGCGAAAGCCTGGCCGGCCGCGACCGTGGTCGCGGCGGACAACAGTGCCGAGGCGCTGGCGTTGGCGCGGGAAAACGCGGAGGCATCCGGTCTGGCCGGGCGGGTGAAATTTGTTCTCTCCGATTGGTTCGCCAGCTTGGGCGCAGGGGAGAAGTTTGAATTGATTGTGGCCAACCCACCTTATCTCTCGGACGCGGAAATGAACGCGGCCCAGCCGGAGGTGAATGATTTCGAGCCGCGCGGGGCTTTGTCCGCCGGGGCCAACAGCGCCGCAGCTTTGGAGCAAATCATTCGTGGAGCCCGCCCGTATATGGCGGCGGGTGGACTGCTGGCATGCGAG
>DATFUQ010000158.1:0-11132 GCA_035260745.1 Lacunisphaera sp.
ACCGTAATTTCCCGCTCCCCGGCGCCTGGCCTTCCTGGGCCGGCCTCGACGGCGGCTGAAGCATTCCAAACTCCGGCCTCCGGCTCCGTCCTGAGATTTTCCTGTCACCTCACGCCAAGCGCAAACGTTTGCTCAAACCTACCCCATGAAAACATACCCCGCCCGAACCAAATCCGCCGCAGCGATGATGGCGTTGCTGCTGTTCGCCGCCTTCGCCGTCACCGGCCGCGCCCAAACCGTCAGCACCCCGGACACGGAGAAAAACAAGGACAACGTGGTGCAACTGGAAAAGCTGACCGTGACCACCGGCTACCGCTCGCCCAAGGCGATCGACCAGATTCCCGGCGCAATCACCCTGATCTCCCCCGAAGAAATCAACAACACCCTGCTGCTCACGGACGACGCGACCGCCGTGCTCGCCCGGACCGTTCCCGGCTATGCGCCCGCGACCCAACAGATGCAGAACACCGGTGAGACCTTGCGCGGCCGCGTCGCCCTCCGTCTTTTCGACGGCATCTCCCAGACCACCCCGCTGCGTGAAGGCAGCCGTAATGCGACCTTCACTGACATGGACATCGTGTCGCAGATCGAAGTGATCAATGGTCCCTCAGCGGCTGAAGGCATCGGTGCGGCCGGCGGCATCATCAATTACATCTCCAAGAGCCCGACCAAGGATGGCAGCGAAGCCACCCTGCGCACCAAATTCTTCGGCCAGGGTTATAACGACAGTTATGGCTATCGGGTGGGTCTGAACTACACCCACAAGGAAGGGGCCAATGATTTGATTTTTGGCGCGGCCGTTGAGAAACGGGGCATGCCTTACGATGCCCACGGCCGGTTGCAGGGCTTGGGCGCGAGTGGTTCCGACAGCGATACGCAGTCCAAGAATCTGTTCATCAAGGCCGGGCATACTTTTGGCGAAAACAACGCCCAGCGCCTCACGCTGACGGTCAGCCAGTTCCGCATCGAGGGAATGGGGCATTATGTTCAATTGCTTGGCAACCGCACGCAGGGCCTCACGGACTCCGCCATCCGCGGCGTGCCGCCCGGGGGGAGGGCCGCGTTCAATGATTTCAGCCAGTATGCGCTGGCCTATAAAAACGACGCCCTTTTCGGCGGGTCACTGAATGTCCAGGCATACAAGGCCAGTCAGGCCATGCGGTTCGTCCCCGAGGTCGTTGCCCCCGACAAGGCTGATCCGGTCCTTGCCCCGCTGGGCGTGGGGATCGACCAGTCCGAAATCAATTCCCAGAAGAAGGGCGTGCGCAGTTCCTGGTCTGGCAAGGATTTATTTGGGGTCACTGGCCTGGAATTAACCCCCGGCTTCGACTACATGAAGGAAACCGCCCAGCAACTGCTCGCACTCACGGGGCGCACCTGGGTGCCTCCGATGAATTACACCAGCAAGGCCCCCTTCGCCCAGGCCTCTTACACCCAAGGTCCGGTTACGGTCAGCGGCGGCGTGCGCCACGAAGGCGGCACGCTTCAGGTGGATGATTACACCACGGTGTTCTTTGCGCACAACACGTTTGTCAAAGGCGGCACCCTGCATTACAGCAGCACCCTGCCCAATGTGGGCGTCATCGTGCGGCTGCCGCAGAACTGGTCGGTGTTCGGCTCCTACAGCAAGGGTTTCTCGCTGCCGAATGTCGGCATCCCGCTGCGCAATGTGAACACCACCGGCCAGTCGGTTGACGGCATCGTCGACCTGCAGGCCGTGGTCTTTGACAACAAGGAGGGCGGAGTGAGCTGGCACGGCAAGCAGTTCAGCTTCAGTGGTTCCTATTATCGCTCCTATTCCGAGCTCGGCTCGAGCCTGTCGGTGGATCCGGTTACCAAGGACTTCATCCTGCAACGCCGGCCGGTCCTGCTGCGTGGCTTCGAATTTACCAGTGAATTCAAGGCGACTTCGACCCTGAAGTTCACCGCGCTCTATTCGCACACTACGGGCTACACCCGGACGAGCGAGACCGGACCCCTGGCCCGCCAGCAGGGCATGGGCAATGTCAGCCCGAACAAGCTTAACCTGTCTTCCACCTGGAAATTCCTCCCGAAGGCCAGCTTGACGCTCGACGTTGAGCATCTGTTCGCCCGCGACATCAACGTTGGCGCGCCCGGGGAAGAGCACACGACTTCGCTGACGCTTGCCCACCTCACGGCCACCTATTCGACGAAGTGGGGCGACTTCTCGGTGGGCATCGAGAACCTGATGGACAAATACTACATCCTGCCCTGGGCCCAGATCGACCAGTTCCAGAATTACTTCGCCGGACGCGGTCGCGTGATCTCGGTGTCACATGTGGTGAAGTTCTAAGCGAACACCCGGCGCATCCTCCATATCGCCCGATGCTTTTCCGCGGACTGTTGTCTCAGCCCCGGATGGCATCGGGCGTTCTTTTATCCGCCGGTTTGTTGCGCCCGGTGCTGCCGGAGTAAGTTCCCCGCCGCAACTTTCCCGTGACGGCCGGTTGGTAACCGCCCATAGTGTGATAATTCCCACCGAGACCCTCCGATCCCTGAGAACTGCCGGTGCATTGCTGCTGGCTCTGACCTGCGCCGCGTTGGCCGGGGCGGCTCCGCTTCTGCCGGTGCGCCTGACCGATCAGGGCAGCGTAACCGCGGGCGCCGGCAGCCATTTGGCCGTGGTCGATGGGAATCCCCTCGTGCTCGAAGGGAGTCACGGGTGGAGGCAAGCGGGACCCAACAACTGGCAGGAGCTGGCGTGGCGGCATGAAGGCACGCTCATCGCGGTATTTGGAGACGGCCGGACGGCCATTGCGCTTTTCGCGGACAGCCCGGCGGGCCCGGCGCAACGGGTGGAGCAACTTGTGTTGGCGGACGGGCAGCTCTCGGCACGCCCGTTGCCCCCATTGCCCGCACCCTTGCAGGCCGTCCACGGTGCGGTCAAGGACACCAAGGTCTTTGTCCATGGCACTGATCCGTCCGGCGTCAGTCGCCTTTTCGTCTGGTCGCTCAAGGACAGCGCCCCTGCGTGGAGTGCTTACGCCGGGATTCGCACCGGCCGGATCGAGGCGCTGGTAGCCCAGCAGGATTCGCTCTTTGCCGTGGTGACTTCCGGAGACGACAGCGGACAACGGCTGCACCAGTGGTCGGCGGGTCAGGCTTGGACTGAAGCCTCGGTCTTGCCCGGGCCCCTCGCGTCCGGGGCTGCGCGGGCCATCGGACAGGCCCACATTCTTTGCTTGGTTGGGGACGGAGCGGAACGGCGGATCGTGACCTACTACACCGTCACCCGGGTTTGGGCCGAACTCGGCCAGATTGCTTTTACCGGGATCCAGCCTGGCGCGGCATGGGGCAACGGCTTCCTTCTCGCCCGGGCCGGTGACCGGCAGCTCAACCTGAGCCTGGTCGAACTGGTGCCGGCCAAGCTTTTGCTCCGGCCGCTCGACTGGGTCATGATCGTCCTCTACCTGGCGCTCATCGCCGGCATCGGGGTTTACTGTTTTCGCCGGGAGAAGAAGCAAACGACCGCGAGTTTTTTCGTGGGCAGCCGGACGATTCCATTCTGGGCCGCGGGCATCAGCCTCTATGCCACCAATTCAAGTTCCATCGGCTACATCGCGACCACCGCGAAGGCGTTCGCCACGAACTGGCAGTATCTGCTGGGCAATATCTTCGGGGCGCTGGGCCTGATGTTCGTGGCGGTCTGGATTGTGCCCTTGCTGCGGCGGCTGGAGCTCATGTCCGTCTTCACCTACCTCGACCAGCGGTTTCACAAGTCGGTGCGACTCGCGGCCAGCGCGTTCTGCATCACGATGCACATGAGCGGCCGCCTGAGCGTGATCCTGTTCCTGCCGTCGCTCGCCATCGCGACCATCACCGGGCTGAACGTGATCTGGAGCATCATGATCATGGGGCTGGTCACCATCGCCTATACCGCGCTGGGCGGCATGCGGGCGGTGATCTGGACGGATCTGGCGCAGGTCATCGTCAAGGTGGGCGGGTTGCTCTTCGCGGTGGGCTTCATCATCTCCCGGCTCCGCGGCGGGGTGAGCGAGTTCGTGGCGACGGCAATGGCGGACGACAAGATGAAGATGCTCGACTGGAGCTTCGACCTGACCAAGGCGACTGTCTGGTGTTTCATCTTCCTGACCCTGCTCGAGACGGTCCTGACCTTTCCCAAGGACCAGATCCTCATGCAGCGGGTGTTCACCACCAAGTCCGAGAAGGAGGCGAGCCGGTCAGTCTGGGTGTTTGCGGTGATGGTCATCCCGGCGAGCGCCCTGTTCTACCTCATCGGCACGGGCCTGTATGTGTTTTACCACAGCCACCCGGAAAGGATGAACCCGATGCTGCCGATTGACGCGACGTTTCCGCTGTTCATCGCGGCGGAGCTGCCGACGGGGGTCACCGGCCTGATGATTGCCGGGCTGTTTTCCGCCGCCATGGCGACGAGCTCCAGCATCCTGAACAGTGTCTCCACGATGGTGTCCGTGGATTTCTACGAGAAAATCGCGAAGAAGCCGGACCAGGCGTTCAGCATCCGGCTGGCGGAGTGGGTCACGGTGATCGCCGGGCTCATCGGCATCGGCCTGGCGATTATGCTCTCGCGCTTCAGCATCAATTCATTCCTGGACACGTCGATAGAGCTGGTCGGGCTCTTTGGCGGCGCCTTCGGCGGGGCCTACACCCTGGGCATGTTCACCCGGCGGGCCAACTGGCAGGGCGTCCTGATCGGCATGATCGTCAGTTTCGTCGTTACGTTCGCGGTCTGGTGGATGCACCTGGTGCATCCGTTCCTCTATCTCGCGTGCTCGATCCTCGTCTCCATCGTGGTCGGCTACCTGGCTAGTTTCCTCTTCCCGGCGCCGCCGGAGGAATCCCTGGTGGGCCTGACTATCCTCACCCCCAAGCGGAAACCCGGCGCAGTCCCGGTCTGATTTACTTCGCCGGCCGCGGAGCGGGCTTCAATTGCGAGAAGACATACTGCACCCCCTCGATGAAAGTCGGGCGCCAGGTGTCCCAGTTGTGGGTGCCGTCGACGACCCGCAGTTGCGCGGTGATCTTCGGCACGCGGCGGATTTTATTGTAGAGGGTGTGCGCCTCGTAATCCAGATCGTGGGCCGACTCCGCCGGATTCGCCAAGGCCCGCTCATCGTCACCCACGGCGATGAACATCACCAGCGACAGTCCGCTGGCGATAAACGCCGGGATGAGTGCCGGATAGTTGAGCGCCGTGTAGATATCGTCGTCGAACTGCTTTGCTCCCTTGCCGAACGCGCCGAACTCGCGTGTGCTGGAATCCGGGGGCGGCAGCGGAAAATAAACGGCCGGGCTGAGGATAATCGCGGCGCCGAACAATTCCGGGTGGGCGAGCGAATAGCGCAGGGCGCCGTAGCCACCCATCGAGTAGCCGGCCACGATGCGGCCGGCCCGGTCCGCCCGGGTGGGGTAGGTGGCGTCAATGTGCGTGAGCAGTTCCTTGATGAACGCCGATTCCACCTGCTCGCCGGGCGGCAGCCTGGCGTCGGCTGACCCGGTAAACTGCGAGTCGATGTAGTAACCGGCCCGGCGGCTCGCGGATGCGTCGGGCATGACGGCGATGACCGGCGGGATTTGTCCCGCACTGATCATCCGGTCGAGATCGGGTTTGATCATCGTCCAGGCGGTCATGTTGTCGCCGCGTCCGTGCAGCAGATAGAGGACGGGATAACGCACGCTGCCGGCGGCATCATAGCCCGGCGGAAGATAAAGCAGGTAGTCGATCGCGGAGTGCAAGGTCGGCGACATGATCTGCCCGGTCCGAATCTCGCCGGCCTTGGGCGCGGATTCAGCGGCGGCCAGATTCAGCGCCATGCCGAGAAACAAGCAGCAACCCCAGGGGGCAATGGCACGGATGCGCATGCCGGAAGTTTGTCCAGCAAGGGGGTGAGTTCAATCTGGATTCTGAGCCGGAATATTAACCACGAAGGACACGAAGAGCACGAAGGGCGGAAGCGGCGGCGCTCAGGCTTTTGCAAAGCACGGCTGGTCCCGGTGCACGCGCACGGTCGATGCCGGGTTCTTCACCAGCTTGGCAGCGGGACGGATTGGCCTCTTCACGAGGTCGCCGCCGCAATTGGGGCAGACGAAGCGGAGCTTGGTGGCGCAATCGAAACAAAACGTGCACTCAAATGTGCAAATATGTGCCTCCTTCGACGCCGGCGGGAGGTCGCGGTCGCAGCATTCACAGTTTGGTCTCAGTTCCAAGGCCATGTGTTTTTGGGCTAACGTCAAAGATGAACCACGGCGGGGCTGCACTCCGCCGTGGCTCTGGCGACTGGTTGGGTTCTTTCTTCATTCTTTTTTTGGATTCTTTAGCTGCGCAACCATCTCCTCAGCACCTTTCAAAAAATCATCCCTAACCTTCTTGAGCAAATCCGGCCACTGCGCCTTGGGCAAACTGAGCTCTTGCTTATCCCCTGTGAAAGCGCCCAGGCCGTGTAGATTGAGCCAACGATGATCGTAATTGAAGGGAGTGTCGCTGTCTAACTTCACAACCTTCCTCGCAAACGGCACGATATCGTCAGGCTTCATCTTCATCGGATATTTCCTCAACTCGGGATCGACATTCATGATCATCACAGAAATGCCTTCGCGTGCGCTGACATCGGCGCAGCGTGCTGCATCGTAACGACCGCGCATTCGGCCGAAACAAAACCAGAGATAGGCGCCTTCTGGATCCTTCTTCTCGTAGAGCCGACGTGCCATAAGCATGAAAACAGGCGGTGCGTAATCGCCCGGATTCTTCTTCATCTTCTTCACCAGAGCATCCTTCTCGGAGTCGCTGCCCTTTGCTAGAATCGTCATGTCGCGAATTGTCGCCGAAGTGTCGATCTTCGCATATTCGCCTTGCGGCTTAACCTCGACTTGGTTTCCGACGGGCTGTGCGTGCGCGAACGCGACGGTCGCGAAGAAAGCGAGAATCGCGGACTTGGTGTAGTTCATGAAGTTTTTGCCGAACGGTGTATTCACCACAACTGAGTTGAGCTTGCATTGTTACAACCCGTGCAGGGAATCAAGCGCGCAAGGGGATGAGGTTCAATATTCGATTTTTGTGCCTCTTTGTGACTTCTTGTGGCAATAACCCTGCCTCTCATGAGCCGGCCGAATATTCTCTGGATCATTGCAACACAATGGCGGGCGTCGGCGACGGGCTATGCGGGCGACGTGAATGCGCGGACACCCTGGCTGGATGGGCTGGCGAGCGAGGCGGTCAACTACACGCAGGCCGTCACGCCGCATCCGCTCGGGCCGCAGGCGCGCGCCGCGTTGCTGACCGGCAAGCTGTGTCCGGAGAATGGCGTGAGCGATTACTGGGATCCACTGCCGACGGACGCGAGGACCGTGGCGCATGCGTTGAAGGACCGAGGTTATGTCACGGCGTTTTTCGGCAAGTGGCATCTGGCGGAGCGCGACCGCAAGGCGCCGTTCGTCGGCGAGGCGCACGCGAAGCAGATCGTGCCGCCGGAGCGTCGCGGGGGCTTTGAATTGTGGGAGGGATTTGAAAGCGGATTCCTGCTCAATGACCCGTGGCTGCATGGGACGAGGCTCGAAGTGCCAAAGAAATTCAAAGGTTATCAGGCTGAGGTGCTCTGCCAAAGGGCAGCAGCATGGAGCAGGGAGCAGGGAGCAAGGAGTGCAGCAACCGGACAACCTTCCTTCTGCGTAGTGAGCCTGGAGTCGCCGCATCCGCCGTATCACGCCCCGGCACTCCACGTGGCCGAGGTGAAGCCCGCTGATTTGAAGTTGCGGGCGAATGTGCCCACGGGTGGCCCGGTGGAGCAGCAGGCCCGCGAGGAACTGGCGGGTTACTACGCGCACATCGAGGCGACGGACCGCGCCATCGGGAAATTGATGGCCGAGGTGGACCTGGCGGAGACGGTCGTGGTGTTCACCTCGGTGCATGGGGACATGCATGGAGCCCACGGTTTATTCCGCAAAGCGTGGCCGTATGAGGAATCAATAAGGGTGCCCTTATTGATTCGCAGGGAGCAGGGAGCAGGGAGCAAGGAGCCAAACAAGAAAGACAGCAGTCCGGTGAGCCTGGCGGACCTGCCGCATATGGCGGTGGCGTGGGCGGAGGGGAAGGAGTGGCGCTGCAAGCGCGACAGCGCGGTCATCTCGATGCCGAGCGCGACAGAGATCCCGCTGCAGTGTCCGGTAGCGTGGCGCGGATTCCGCTCGGCGAAGCACAAGCTGGTGTTGAACGCGGATGGAACGCCCTGGCTGTATTTCGACCTGGAGCACGATCCGCTGGAAATGAAAAACCTCGCCGGGGATCCGGCGAGGCAACGGGAGATTGAGGAGCTAAAAAGATTGATGTAAGAAATTAAACGCGGAGCACGCGGAGGCCCCAGAGAGAGGCAGGATATTTGATGCAGAATATCTCCGTGAACTCCGCGTCTCTGGGTTAAGAAAATGCCAGACTCAACCGCGCTTCGGGCCGAATAACAATATGATAGCTTCCTGGATCTCGTCGATCTTCACCGGCTTGCTGATGTAGTGGTTCATGCCGGACTCGAGGCAGCGCTCGCGGTCGCCCTGCATGGCGTTGGCGGTGAGGGCGACGATGACGGGCTGGCGCTCCTTGGCGATCGTGGCGCGGATTTCACGGGTGGCAGTGTAGCCGTCCATTTCCGGCATCTGGCAGTCCATGAAGAGGAGCCGGTAATCCCGCTCGCGCATGGCCTGCACGGCCTCGAGGCCGTTGGCCACCGCATCGGCGCGATAACCCATGCGCTCGAGGTAGCGCAGCGCGACCTTCTGGTTCACGAGATTGTCCTCCACCAGCAGGATCTCCAAGGGGATGGTGTCGGCGAGGCGGACCGCCACGCTGGTAATAAACGGCGCGGTGGTAAGGGTGCTGGGGCCGGTGATGACATGCCGGAGGGTGTCGTGCAGCGGGTAGGGTTTGATGGGTTTGGGCAGACGAAAAATGAGGGGATCGCTGCTGTTGCCCTGGCGCGGACCGCTGGCGGCGGGCGTGAGCAGGATGATGGGCAGTTCCGGGTGGGCGGAGCGCAACTCGGCTGCCAGGTCCAGGCCGGAGCTGCCGGCCAGATCCTGATCGATGATGGCGGCGGAGAGCGGCCGGGATGCCGCCAGTTTCCGGGCGCCGGCGGCATCCGCGGCGACCAACGGGGCCAGATTCCAGGTTTTCAGGCAATTCGTGAGCATGGTGCGGTTCACCGGGAGATCGTCCACGGCGAGCACGGTGCAGCCGGCGGGCAGGGCGGCAAAGAGCGGCGGCGTGTCGTGGTCCGTGACATTGACCGCAAGGGTCTGGATGCAGAAGTGGAAGCGGGAGCCGACGCCCGGCGTGCTGGTCACATCGATGCTGCCGCCCATAAGCTGGGCCAGCCGGTCGCAAATGGCGAGGCCGAGCCCCGTGCCGCCGTATTTGCGCGTGGTGGAGGAATCCACCTGGGTGAAGGGCTGGAACAGCTGGCCCGTCCGGTCGGGCGGGATGCCGATGCCGGTGTCGGTGACAAAGAAATCCAGCAGGACCTTTTCGTCCGGCGGCCGCGCCACGGTGTCGGCCGCCGCGGTGACCTCGAGGGTGACCGAGCCGCTGGCGGTGAACTTGACGGCGTTGTTCATCAGGTTGACCAGGACCTGGCGGAGGCGGGTGATGTCACCGAGCACCACGCTCGGCACGAGGAGATCGATGGAGTAGGCGAGTTCGATGTTCTTCGCGGCGGCCTGCGCGGCGAAAATGTCAATGGCCTCCTCGACGCACTGCGCAAGCTCGAAGGGCTGGTTCTCCAGCTCCATCCGGCCGGACTCGATCTTGGAGAAATCGAGGATTTCGTTGATGATGGAGAGCAGGGAATCGCCGCTGGTGCGGATGGTGCTGACGTAGTCGCGCTGCTCGGCGCTCAGGTCGGTCTCGAGCAGGAGGCTGGTCATGCCGATGACGCCGTTCATCGGGGTGCGGATCTCATGCGACATCGAGGCGAGGAACTCGGACTTCGCGCGCGAGGCGGCGTCCGCCTCGGTCTTCGCGCGGCGGAGCTGCTGCTCGGTCTCGACGCGCGCGGTGATGTCGGTCTCGATGGCGATGTAGTTCTCGACCACGCCCTCGTCGCTGAGGACGGGCTGCACGTTGAGGTGCACGTGGAAGCGGCGGTCGCCGGTGGCGAGCTGCACGGCGTCGGTGGTGATGGGCTCGCGCGCGGCGAGGGCCGCGTTGATGCGCGGGACGGCGGCGGGGTCGTTGTCCGGGCTGGCGAGCAGCTCAAGCAGCGGCAGGCCGGCGACCTCCTTGAGGCGGCGGCCGGTGAGGCGTGAATAGCTCTCATTGACCCATTCGATCTGGCCCTGGTGGTTGGTGATGATGACGGCGTTGTCGGTCTTGCTGGCGACGAGCGAGAGCTTGCGGCTCTCGGCCTGGCTGACGCGGAGGGCCTCGTCGGCGCGCTTGCGGGCGTTGATGTTCTGGATGGTGCCGAGGACGCGCAGGGGGCGCTTCGCCGCGCTGAAGGCGGTGCACTTGGCCCGCAGGGCGATCCAGAGCCACTCGCCGGTGTGGTGCAGCACGCAGTGCTCGATCTCGATGAGGGGTGTCTCGCCGCGGAAGTGCGCGTCGATGACGGCGCGCACGGCGGGCTGGTCCTCGCCGTGGAGCAGGTTGAGCCAGCCCTGGCCGGTGGCGGGCATCTCGGAGGGATCGTAGCCGATGATCTTCCAGATGCTGGGCGTGCAATACACGTGGTCGGACTCCACGTCCCATTCGTAGACGCCGACCTGGGTGGATTCGAAGGCCAGGTTGAGGCGCTCGTCGGCAGTCTTGAGCCGGCCCTCGACGCGGCGGCGCTCCTCGTTTTCCACGATCAACTCGCGGCTGGTGCGCTCGGCGGCGCGCTGGCGCAGGCGGGCGGACTGGGCCAGATTGACGACGAGGCCGAACAGGAGGCTCACGCCGAGGCCGGAAAACAGCGCGACCTCGGGCAGGTATTGGCGGTTGGCGTTGAGGAAGGCCGGGCGGGGCACCAGCGTGACGGTCAGGTGCTGGTTGAGAATGTTGTAGACGGCGGACTGCCGGAGGCGCTCGTCGAGCTTCTCGTCCGGGGTCATGCCCTCGTAAACCTTCAGCTCGCTGTCCGCTCCGGGCGGCGCGTCCGGACGGG
>DATFUQ010000159.1:0-14149 GCA_035260745.1 Lacunisphaera sp.
TCCTGGCGGAGCCGCTCCATGTCGTCGCGCAGCATCTGGATGGTGCCGTGCAGCTGGCGGGTTTCGTCGTTCCCGGCGGCGATGGCGGCCTGCACGGCCGCCTCCTTGTCGATCTGCAGCGCCTGCAATTCGTCGCGCAGCGAGGCCGCGGTGGTGCGAAGCTGGCGCGCCTCGTCCTGCGCGACGGCCACGGCGGATTGCACGGCCGCGTCGCTCGCGGCCTGCACACGCTCCAGTTCGGCGCGGAGCGCGGAGATGGTGCCATGCAGATGCCGGAGCTCGCGCTGGGCGAGCAACAGCTCGGCATTGTCCGCCAACGCGGAGCCCTTCTTCGGATGCAGCAGCGTTTTTCCCACAGGGGGGCCAGTTTCGGCACCCACCCGCCGGCGGCAAGCCGAGAATCACGGCCCGAGCGGCCCCGTCCTAGAGCAGGTCGGCCGCGAGCTCCGCGAGCTTGGAGCGCTCGCCCTTGGACAGTTTCACGTGCGCAGCCAGCGCGTGGCCCTTCATCCGGTTGTGGCAGTAGACGAGGCCGTTGCTGCGCGAGTCGACATAGGGATTGTCGATCTGCGCGGGGTCGCCGATGAGCACGAGCTTGGAGCTTTCGGAAATGCGGGTGATGACGGTCTTCACCTCGTGCGGGGTGAGCTGCTGCGCCTCGTCGAGGATGAAGAAGCGCCGCGCGATGGACCGGCCGCGGATGAAGCACAGCGCCTCGATCTCCACGACGCCGTTCTTGATGAGCCGCTCGTAAGGCTTGAGGGGCGGGATGCCGCCGCTGCCGTTGGAGTGGCCGTTGTGACCGGAGGACATCATCGCGAGCCCATCATCGTGCTTTTTCTTTTTCTTGCCGGTCTTCTTGCTGAGGAACTGCGGCTCCTTCTGCGGCTTGGAGGGCATGAGCACCTCGAGGGCGTCGTGGTAGGGCTGCAGCCAGGGCTTCATCTTTTCCTCGAGCGTGCCGGGAAGGAAACCGATGTCCTTGCCGAGCGCGATGACCGGGCGGGAAATGGAAAGGCCGTCGTAGCGGGAACTCTCATCGGTGGTCTGGAAGAGCGCGCAGGCGGTGGAAAGCAGGGTTTTGCCGGTGCCGGCCTTGCCGAAGCAGGTGACGAGCGCGATGCTGTCGTCCATCAGCGCGTCCATGAAAAACTGCTGCTCGAGGTTGCGCGGGCGGATGGGGATGCCGCCGGGGGCTTTCACGAAATCCGGCAGGTGCAGGCGGCGCACCACGCCCTGGCCATAGTAGCGGCCGGGCATCGTCTTGCCCTCGGGTGTCATGAGCAAAACGTATTCGTTGAGGTAGAGCCTCGCGGTGAGTTCGTCGCCGAACTCGAATTCGCCCTCGGAGCAGAAGCGCTGCATCTCGTAGACGTCGAGCGAAAGGGTCTGGTAGGAATCCTCGTCGGGCGCCTCGGGGACCTTGTCGTTGAGGTAGTCCTGCGCCTCGAGGCCGACGGCGCGGGCCTTGAGCTGCACGTTGACATCCTTGGTGACGAGAATGGTCGGCGGCGGGAAGGTCTCCTGGACGAAAAGCGCGCTGGCGATGATGCGGTTGTCCTTCTTGGTGAAGTCGGACAACACGGCGCGCAGGCGCTGCATGGCGGGGGACGACCAGTTGTTCTCCACCAGGTAGCGGTTGATGATGACGGAGAGCGTGCCGCCGTTGGGCAGTTTGACCCCTTCGTGCATCGAGCGGGAGTCCGGCAGGAGCTCCTGCAGGATGCGGTGCACCCGGCGGGCGTTGCGGCCGCGCTCGGTGGACTGCTCGCCCTTGATGGCGTCGAGCTCCTCAAGGACCTTGACCGGAATCGCCAGGTTGTTGTCCTCGAACTTGAAGATCGACTGGGGGTCGTGGAGCAAAACGTTCGTGTCCAGAACGTAAGTCTTCGCTCTTACTTCAACCTGATGCTGCGGCGGATGCTGTCCCGCACTGATTGTGTTTTCCATCGAGTGGATAACTTGTGAATAAGAGATGCATCCGCTTGACGGATTTGTAAATGCAGTAATTGCAAAATTGTGAAGATTCCTTGCCGCCTGCTCCGGCCTCACGGCAACGGCCGGGAGGGCTTTTTTGGTTTCGGCGGCGGCCCCCAGAGGCGGATGACATGCTCGGACAGATTCAGCAGGCTCACGCGCTGCAATCCCCCGGGGCTCAGCTCGCGCAACCGTCCGACATGCTGGCTGCGCTCGATAAAGTAGTCCCAGAGCTCGCGCTCGAGTGCCCGCGCGACCTCGACCGGCTGCGCGGCGTCATGCGTGAGCCCGGCCACCTTGGTTTGCCAGTGGCGTCGCTCATCGGCCTGGGTTTCCCAGTAGTCAAAGAGGGCTTGTTCGAAGCGATTCAGGCTCATTTCGGTGGGATATTTTTACACGGCAAGTGATATTGCTTTTGAACTTTCACCTGCTATGGGTGTCTGCGCACGCATTCAACCAGACACACACTATGTGGCAAAAGCTTAAAGAACAACTCCCTGCGGTTTTATTGACCGCCATCCTCATCTTCGGCGCCTTCTTTTGGTTCTACCAGACGACGGTCAAAGAAATGGCTGCCAAGCAGCGCGACGAGATCGCGGCTTTGCGCGACCAGACCAACGCCGAGATGAAGGCCTCAGCGGACGAGACCCGCCGGCACATCGAATCGGTTAACCAGCTCCTCAAGGACGCCATCTCCAAGCGTGCCGCGGACGTCTTCATGACCGATGAGGAAGTGGCCAAGCTCAACGAGCAGAAGGTCAACCAGCTCGCCGAGGCCATCGCCAAAAAGGTCATGCCTTACGGCTCGAACATCCCGAAGACCCCCGAGGAAGCCGAAAAGCTCCAGAACGAGCAGGTCGACAAGGTCTCGGCCCGCATGGCGGAGAAAATCTCCCCCATTCTCGCCGAGATGTCCAAGGACCAGAATCTGACTCGTGAGTCGATCGGGCAATACAGCCAGCGCATCTCCGATCAGATCAGCGGCGTGCTGACCTCCGAGATGTCCCGCAATCAGCAGCTCAACACCCAGCTCCTCGCCTCGCAGGGCGTCGCGCAGGACTCGATGAAGCTCTCGCATGAGATCACCGCCCTCTACCTGAGCAGCTTCAAGGATCAGGGCCTCATCACCCGCCTGCTCTCCCTGCCCGCGAACGTCGTCCGCGACGCCGCCAGCATGAGCATCGTCAATAGCTCCGATCGCAAAAAGATGGAGGAGCGCCTGGTGAACGAGATGAATACCCTCGACAAGCGCCTGGCCGACATCGAGGCAGCCGCGCCGAAGAAATAAGCCCGCTGTGTCATCTATGCCCAAGGCCGCGCTGGATGCGCGGCCTTTTTCATGCCTGAATTCCCCCGCATGCCCCTGCTCCCAGTATCTCCCGAGATTGCCCGCCGGTTCATGCGCCGCGCGTTGCTGCTTGACGCGCCTGCGCCCGACATCGCCACTGCCCTTGCCCACCACGGCTACATCCAGATCGACCCCATCAATGTCACCGGGCGCATGCACGACCTTATCCTTCGCAACCGCGTCCTCAACTACCGCGAGGGCGGCCTCCACACCCATATCCATTCCCCCGGTCGCCCGGGCTTCGAGCATTATATTCCGCACACTGGCATCCTTGTGGCGTTCCCCGCCGAGGCCTGGCCGCACCTCGCTCCGCTCCTCGCCAACCGCCGGCTGCGCCGGACCGCCGCCTATCGCCGCAAACTGAGCCCGAAGCACGAGCAACTCGCCCGGCACATTCTTGCCGAGATCGCCGCGCGCGGTCCGTTGACCACCGACGACATTGAGCACGAGGGCCGCTCCGTCACCGGTTGGGGCTCGCCCGGCCGGCTGGTGAAAAATCTCCTCGAGGTGCTGCTCGTGCACGGTCGCGTCCTCATCACCGCCCGGCGCAATTTCCGCCGCGTCTATGACCTGCCGGAGCGCGTGCTCCCGGCCGCGATGCTCGCCGCACCGGAACCGGCCCCGGAGGAAACCGCCCGCTGGCTCGTGCTGCTCAAGCTGCGCCAGCGCCGGCTCCTCACGCTCAAGCGCAGCGAACTTCTGTTGGTCGGTGACTTTGTGCAAGCCGTGCGCGTCGAGGGCTGCCCCCTGCTCTACTGCCTGCGCTCCGATCTGCCAATCCTGGAGGAAATCCAAAATCGAGAATCAAAAATCGAAAATCTGCAGCACGAAGCGCTGCTCTTGGCCCCCCTCGATCCGCTCATCTACGACCGCCGCGTGACCTCGGCGCTCTGGAATTTCGACTACACTTGGGAGGTCTACACGCCGCCGGCCAAGCGCCAGCGCGGTTACTACGCCTTGCCGGTCCTGGCCGGTACCGAAATTATCGGGCATGTCGACCCGAAGGCCGATCGGGAAAAACGCAAACTCCGGATTGTCTCCCGTTCGGTCCGCCGCGGGCACAAGGTTGCGCCCGCCGTCGCCACGCTGGCAAAGTTCCTCAGCCTGGCGTAATTTGTCTATTACGTTTGCCCCGGCCAGCGCGCGGAGCCGTAGTGAGCCATGCCGCATCCCGCTCCCCGCGCTTTGGCCGAGAATGCCGGCCTGGTCTTCGTGGGCGAACGCGTGGCCCTGACCGCCTTCATTCCGCCGAAACTGGCGGAGCAGATGCTCGGCACGCGCAATCCACACGGCAAATCCAACGCCGACGTCCTGCGCCGGCTCGCGACCGCAGCCGATCCGCGCCGGCCGGCCATCCACTGGCTGATTGATTTTCCCCCGGAGATGGGCGAGCGCGAGGCGTCGCTCTACGAACATCCTTTCCACTATCTTTACCGGACTGCGCGCCCCACCCGCGACCGCTGGGGGGTCAATCCCCACGCCGACGCCCGGCTCCGGGCTGCCTTGGCCAAGCGCGAACGCTACCTCGCCACGCCGATCGGCGCCGAGCTGCCGGCCTTCCTGTGGTTCGAGTCGGACATCATTCCCGACGACACCCTTGTCGCACTCGCGCGCGACGACGACTTCACCCACGGCGTAGTGCAGTCGCGTGGCTTTGTCCTGTGGTGGCGTCGGTTCCACTCGCGCAGCACTCCTACACTGGCGCTCTCCTCGTTCCCATTTCCCTGGCCATTAGCCACCACGCTCAGCGCCCTGACCGCTACGCAGGAGGAGCAGCGCCACGCGATCGCCCGGGCGGCCCGTGGTGGTGACTCCGACCAGCTCAACGCCACCGTGGCCGCCGCCTACGGCTGGCCGGTGGGACTGGACGACGACGAACTGCTGACACACTTGCAAACGTTGCACCGCCAGCGCGCCGACTGACCCTTCCGATCTCAGGGCGACAGATTTTTCCCAACGGTGGCTTCGAGTTTAAGTATACTATTAGTTGACATCAACCCGGAGCGCACGCCGCCGGTTGGTAACGTAATGCGTTACGAACTATCGCGGATCCTCACGGCTTCTCGCCGGCAAATTTCCACGACGAGCGGTAGTCGCGCGGCAGCTTGGCGCCGGTGACATGCGCACGCACCATCTCGATGGGCATCGTGCCGCCGAGGAGAATGCTGTCGTGAAAATCCTTCTCCTTCATTTTGCCGGCCTTCACGAGGTCGGCGTAGAGCGTGCGGAGCTGGATCGCGCCCATCATGTAGCCCACCTGGTAGAGCGGCGAGTAATTGCCGTTGAACGACCGGCGCACCTCGCCGGTGGCGGTGTGGCGGTCGTGACCGACCTTCTCGACGAGGAAGTCGATGCACTGCTGCGGCGTCCATTTGCCGAGGTGGAAATTGAGCGAGAAAATGATGCGCGCGCAGCGGTGCGTGCGCCAGAAGAGCATGCCGGCCCTGTTCTCCGGTGTCTGCGGGAAGCCCAGGTCCCACAGGTGGAATTCCCACCACAACGCCCAGCCCTCGACGTAGAACGGCGTGTAGAAAAGCTGGCGGTGCGGGTTGTAGCGGTCGGCATACCAGCCCTGCAGGTGGTGCCCCGGGATGAGCTCGTGGAAGACCGTCGCGCGGCAGAAATGCCGGTTGTTGGCGCGCAGGCTGTCGAGCTTTTCGCTGTAATCCATCGTGTCCGTCGGGAACGACACGATGATGCGGTCACCGCCGAGGAAGAACGGGTTCGTTTTCTGCCGCTCGGGCGACATCATGATCATCGTCCAGTCGTCGATCGCGAGCGGCGGCACGGTGAGGAGATCACGCTTGGTCACAAACTCGACCGCTTCGTAGGCCAGGCCCGCGATGAGCGCCGTCTGGTCGCCCGGCGCCACATAATCCTGCTTGGCGCGTTCGAGCGCAGCCTTCCAGTCATCGCCGAGGCCCATGTCGTGCGCGACCTTCTTCCACTCGGCTTGGCACCAGACGAATTCTTTTTCGGCTACGGCGATCAGCTCGTCGGGGGTGTAGGGCATCATTTCGTGCTCGAGATCGAGTGTTAGGCCGTCCGCCCCGATCGGGTCGCCGACGATGGGCTCGTCCTCGCCCGTCTTGAAGCCGACGATTTTCTCGCGAAGGAACTTGGTGTATTCCTCCAGCGCCGTCGTGAGCTTTTTGTAGGGCTCGCGGGTCCACCAGCCGAACTGCGGATCGTAGCTGTCGTAATGCTTGAACCAGTTGTCGAGGGTCTTGCCGAGGTCGGCCAGCCGGTTTGCGGCGCGCAGGGCGACGATCTTGTCCGGCTTCTTCGCCCCCTCGCTTTCCAGCGCCTTCTTCGCCGCCTCTAGGTCCGCACGAATCTTGGCGAGCGTCGCCGCCGCTTTCGCGGGGTCAACCGCCTCATACTGCCGGCGCGCCTCCTGCAACCCGGCGATGTCCTCCGCGAAGCCCATGAAGGGCGCCATCTCGGCGCTGCGCTTCTCCTCGCGCGCCAGCAGCCCGAGTTCGTAGCGGAGTTGCAGGCGCATCAGATGCCAGTCAATCCGGCCCTCGGCGCCGAGGGTCTCGTAGGGCATCGCGTCCAGCTTCACCTGCCAGGCCGAGTAGAGCTCGCGAAAACGACGGAGGCGCAGCGCGGAGCCCGGCACCGAGTAGAATTCGCCCAGATCATCGCGGTCCTTCACAAAGCGCTCGACGAGCTCGCGCAGTTCGCTTGAGACCGGCTTGGCCAGCGCCGCCAGGTCCGGCACATAATTTTCAGCCGGGCGCTGCGGCTGCGGCGGCTGGCCGTGGCGCAAATCTTCCGCGCCGGCCAGTAGCGTGCAAAGCAACAGAGAGAGGACGACCGGGGTGGCGTGAGTCTTCATGGGGATGCGCGATTTTCCCCGTCCGGTAAAAAGCCGCAAGCATCGAGTGCCTGCGGTTTCTTGGAATTCACATGACCGTTCAGAACTTCACTTCGACTCCCGCAAAGACCCCTAGGCCCAGCTGCGGATAGCCGTTCACCTCCTCGTATTTTTCGTCGAGCAGGTTCTCGACCCGCGCCTTGACGGTCATCCGCGGACTGGCCTGCCACGCGCCATAGACCCGCACCACCGTGTAGTCCTCACCGTCAATGGTGGCGAAGGTCGCCGCGTTCACGTCCCGGCGACCCGCCGCAAACGCCAGGCCCGTGCCGGCGCTGAAGCCGCGGCCGAAGTCATGCCACAAATCGAGCGAGCCGCTGTGCCGCGGCCGGCGGAGCAGGCGGATGCCTTGGGTAAGATTGTCCGCCTCGAGGTAAGTGTAGGCCACCCGCACATCCACCGCTCCCGGCAGCGCAAACTTGCCCGACACCTCCAGGCCATTTGTGCGCGCCGACTCCACGTTGGCCGTGGTGCCGGGAAACACGCCAAAGTCGAAGACGATCAGGTTGCGGAAGCGCGTATCGAACCACGTCGCGCTCAGCACTCCACGTTTGTCGGCGAAGAAATAATCCACCCCCGCATCCCAGCCGCGCGCCTTCTCCGCCTGCAGGTTGGGATTGCCGACGTAAAACGAGCTCTGCCCGTAGAGGTCCAGAAAGCTCGGCGAGCGGAACGCGGTGCCGTAGGTCGCGCGGAATTTCCAACGTGAGTCCTGCGACAGCCACGCCGCCGTCGCGCGGCCGGTGGTCGCGCGGCCGAACGTGTCGTGGTCGTCGCTGCGCAGCCCGGCGGTCAGGTAGACATGCTCGACCGGCGTCCACTCGTCCTGGGCAAAGAACGCCAGCAGCTTCTGCCGCTCGTTGATCTTGCCGAAGCCGGTATTGCGCGTGTGGTCCGACTCCGCCGTCAAGCCGCCCGTCACGCGGTGCTGCTCGTTCACCGCATAGGTGCTCTGCCAGTCGAGCACAGCGCGGCGGTTCTTCACGAGGGTAACCTGCGTGCCAAACCGTCCGGGATTCACCGACTCAAAGCGACGGTCCTGCCCGCCGAGCACGACCTTGTTCGTCAGGCTGGCGGTCGGGGTGAATTCGGCAAATACTGTCGCCAGCTGGTTGCTCTCGCGGTCCTCGTTGTCGGGATCGTTGGTGAACCGGTCGCCGGGCGAGCCATACCGACCGATGAAACCGCGGAACGTCGCGCCGATCGCCACTGTCTTGGAGACCTGGTGATCAAGCCGCAGCGCGTAGGTCGCACTGGTGAAATCATTGTTCGGCCGGTCATTCTGCGTCGAGCCGCCGACCGCGGAGAAGTTGTAGGCGGTCGGCCCCGCCGCGCCCTGGGCATGCACCGCGCCTTGCACGGTGCCGAAGGAGCCGGCCTCGACGGAGACCGTCCGCGTCGCCGCGCCGGCGCCGCGCTGGGCGCGGAACGAGAGCACGCCGCCGACCGCCTCGCCACCATAAAGTGTGCTCTGCGGGCCGTGCGCCACCTCGAGGCTGTCGCAGGCCGAGACACACATGCCGCCCAGTGACACGTTGTAGTCGGTGTTGGGGTCGTTGAAGCGGATGCCATCGACCAGGAACAGGGTCTGGTTCGAGTTGGAGCCGCGGAGAAAGAGCGACGTCACGCCGCCCGCCGCGCCGGATTGAAACGCCGGCGCCCCGGGAATGCCGCTGAGGGCCGAGCGTAGGTTGTTGAGCTGCATCCGCGCCAGCTCGGCGGCGCTGATGGTGTCAACGAAAGTGCCCGTGGTCGTCAGCGCCGCGGGGGTGCGGGTCGCCGAGAGAACATAGGGCGGGAGTTCGACGGTGGATTCCTGGGCGGTGAGCCGGCCAAAGGCCAGGCTGACGCCGAGGACGAGGAGCAGGCGCCACGGGGGCGCCGGAATGATTTTTTTCATGGTCGGCTGATGCTACGGCAAGAGCAGACCGCCGCGGCTGGGCCGCGCGCATCCACTCCCACCCTTCACTGTGCGATGAAGGTTTGTCGCCAGCGCGCGCACTACGCGCCGGCGCGGTGAGTTCTGAAGGCAGATGTTCGGACTCCGCATTTCGCCTCGCCCCTCGCCTTCACCGGTTGCCCGATTGGCTTTGCTCCCGCGCCTGCGGCGGAATAGGGGTCTGTGATGCGTTACCGCAGCGCAACTGTGGCCGGATTGCACGGCCTTCCCTGTAACTTCAGAGTTGATGAAAGAACCTCAGGCAACCGCACAAATCGCTCCGCCCCACGGCTTACGCAAGCGCAATCCCCGTCACCATTCGCGTCATAGCCCCTCAAATTCCCTTGGCCTAAGACGTTGCTTGCTTTTTCATATCATCGAATCCTGATGCATCAATACGTCTAAACCGACCATGCGCACCCTCACCCCCCGCCAGACCCATGCCGCCGCCGAGCTGCGCCATCTCCTGGCGCAGCGCATTGTCATTCTCGACGGCGCGATGGGCACGATGATCCAGCAGCACCAGTTGTCGGAGGCGGACTTTCGCGGCGAACGCTTCAAGGCCCATCCGCACGACCTCAAGGGTAACAACGACCTGCTCTCCCTCACCCGCCCCGCTGTCATCGAGGACATCCACCTCCAGTATTTCGAGGCGGGCGCGGACATGGTCGAGACCAACACCTTTTCCTCCACCGTCATCGCGCAGGCCGACTACAGGCTCGAGCCCGTCGTCGCCGAGCTCAACACCGCCGCCGCCCGCGTCGCCGTACAGGCCGCCCTCACGGCCGAGGCGAAGCTCGGCCGTCGCTGCTTCGTCGCCGGCGCGCTCGGCCCCACCAACCGCACCCTCTCGATGTCGCCCGACGTCAACCGGCCGGACTTCCGCGCCGTCAGCTGGGACCAGGTCGTCGCCGCCTACCTTGAGCAGGCCCGCGCGCTGGTCGCGGGCGGCGTGGACGTGCTGCTGGTCGAGACCATCTTCGACACGCTCAACGCCAAGGCGGCGGTCTTCGCCCTCGAGCAGCTGTTCGACGAACTTGGCGCGCGCCTTCCGGTGATGATCTCGGTCACGATCACCGACAATTCCGGCCGCACCCTCTCCGGCCAGACGGTAGGAGCCTTCTACAACTCCATCCGCCACGCCCGCCCGTTCAGCATCGGCATCAACTGCGCGCTCGGCGGCGCCCAGATGCGCCCCTACGTCGAGGAACTCGCCGGCCTCGCCGAGTGCTACGTCTCCTGCTACCCGAACGCCGGGTTGCCCAACGCCTTTGGCGGCTACGACGAGTCCCCCGCCGCCATGGCGAAGGTTTTGGGCGATTTTGCGGCGAACGGCTGGCTCAACATCGTCGGTGGCTGCTGCGGCTCCACGCCCGCGCACATCGCCGCCATCGCGCAGGCCGTTGTTCAGGCCAGGCCCCACGTCCCGCCCACCGCGCCGGAGCGCAAGCTGCGGCTCAGCGGGCTCGAGCCGCTCGCCATCGCCTGATGGCGATGCAAGAATCCAGAAGCCAGTATCCAGAATTCAGAATGCGTGCATTAATTTTTGCCTTTGGGCACCCGGTGTTTCCGTCCTCCTTCTGGATTCTGAATTCTGGATTCTTTTCCTGATTCCCCGCGATGCGAAGCAGCGCCTCATCCTTCATCGTCATCGGCGAGCGGACCAACATCACCGGCTCGCCGAAGTTCGCCAAGGCCCTCAAGGCCGGCGACTGGCCCGCCTGCCTGGCCATCGCCCGCCAGCAGGTCGAGTCCGGCGCGAACATCCTCGACGTGAACGTGGACGAGGCGCTCATCGACGGCGAGGCCACGATGGAGCGGTTCATCAACTTCATCGCCGCCGAGCCCGAGATCTGCCGCGTGCCCATCATGCTCGACTCGTCCAAGTGGAGCGTGCTTGAGGCCGGCCTGCGCTGCCTCCAGGGCAAGGGCATCGTCAACTCCATCTCGCTCAAGGACGGCGAGGCCGAGTTCCTCCGCCGCGCCCGGCTTCTCCTGCGCTACGGCGCCGCCGCCGTCGTCATGGCCTTCGACGAGAACGGCCAGGCCGCCACCCGCGACGAAAAGGTCCGCATCTGCACCCGCGCCTACCAGCTGCTCACGGGGAAACTCGGCTTCCCGCCCGAGGACATCATCTTCGACCCGAACATCCTCACCGTCGCCACCGGCATCGAGGAGCACAACAACTACGCCGTCGATTTCTTCGAGGCCACGCGGATCATCAAGGACACGCTGCCCGGCGCCAAGGTCAGCGGCGGCGTCTCCAATGTCTCGTTCTCCTTCCGCGGCAACAACCCGGTGCGCGAGGCGATGCACACCGCCTTCCTCTACCACGCCATCAAGGCCGGCCTCGACATGGCCATCCTCAACGCCGGCATGCTCGGCGTCTACGACGAGCTTGAGCTGACACTCCGCGAACTCGCCGACGACGTCCTCCTCAACCGCCGCCCCGACGCCACCGACCGGCTCATCAAGCACGCCGAGGGTCTGAAAGCCCGCGACGGCGGTGAATCTCAAATCTCAAATTCCGAGTCGCAGATTGCCGCCAACGCGTGGCGCGATGAAAGCATCGAGAAGCGCCTGGCGCACGCCCTCGTCAAGGGCATCGACGCCTTCGTGGACGCCGACACCGAGGAGGCCCGCCGGAAATACCCGAAGCCGCTCGACATCATCGAGGGCCCGCTGATGGACGGCATGCGCGTCGTCGGCGATCTTTTCGGCGCGGGCAAGATGTTCCTCCCGCAGGTCGTCAAGAGCGCCCGCGTGATGAAGAAGGCCGTCGCCTACCTGCAGCCCTTCATGGAGGAGGAGAAGAAGCGCCACGTCGCCGCGGGCGGCACCGCCCGCACCCAGGGCCGCATCGTCATGGCCACGGTCAAGGGCGACGTGCACGACATTGGCAAGAACATCGTCGGCGTCGTCCTCGCCTGCAACAATTACGACGTCATCGACCTCGGCGTCATGGTGCCATGCGACAAGATCCTCGCCACCGCCAAGGAGAAAAACGCCGACGTCATCGGCCTCTCCGGCCTCATCACCCCTTCGCTCGACGAGATGGTGCATGTCGCCAAGGAGATGAAGCGCACGGGCTGCACCGTGCCGCTGCTCATCGGCGGTGCCACCACCAGTGCCGCGCACACCTCCGTCAAGGTCGCGCCCGAATACGCCGAGCCGGTCGTCCATGTGCTCGACGCCTCGCGCGTCATTGGCGTCGTCTCCGCGCTGCTCAGCAAGGAGCAGAAGCCCGCCTTCGCCACGGAGAACCGCGCCAAGCAGGACCGGATGCGCACCGAGTTCGCCGACCGCCGCGGCGCGCGCAAACTCCTCTCGCTCGCCGACGCCCGCGCCCGTCGGCAGCCGACCGACTGGTCGACCGTGGATATTCCGCGACCTGAGTTTCTAGGGACGCGGGTGTTTTCAAGCGGTCAGGGGTCAGCGGTCAGGGGTCAGCGGTCGGATTTCCATAACCTATCACCCTTAACCCTTAACCTCGAACTCGGCGATATCGCCGAGTTCATCGACTGGGGCCCCTTCTTCTCCGCGTGGGAACTCCACGGCCGCTTTCCCGACATCCTGAAGGACTCGGTCGTCGGCGAGGAAGCTACCAAGCTTTTTGCGGATGCGCAGAAGATGCTCGCGCAGATCGTCGCCGAGAAGCGCTACACCGCCCGCGCCGTCATCGGCTTCTGGCCGGCCAATGCGATGGGCGACAGCGTCGAGGTTTACTCCGACGAAAAGCGTTCGAAGGTGCTCAAGACATTCCACTTTCTCCGCCAGCAAAACGAAAAACCCGCCGGACAGTTCAACCACTGCCTCGCCGACTATATCGCGCCGAAAGACTCGGGTCGGATTGATTACATCGGCGGATTCGCGGTCACGACCGGCCACGGTGTGGAGGAGTTCGCGAAGGAGTTCGAGGCGAGGCACGACGACTATTCCGCCATCATGGCCAAGGCGCTGGGCGACCGTCTCGCCGAGGCGCTCGCCGAGCTGATGCACAAGAAGGCCCGCGACGCTTCCGGCTACGGCAGGACCGAGAATCTGGAGATGAAGGACATCATCCGGGAAAAATACCGCGGCATCCGTCCGGCACCCGGCTACCCCGCCTGCCCGGAGCATACGGAGAAGAGGACGCTATTCGACATTCTCGATGCTGAACGCGCCACAGGCATCACGCTCACGGAATCATTCGCGATGAGCCCCGCCAGTTCCGTGTCGGGCCTCTACTTCAATCATCCCGACTCGAAATACTTCGCGGTGGGCAAACTCGCGAAAGACCAGATCGAGGACTATACCATTCGCAAGGAACAGTGGATTGAAGTCACCGAGAAATGGCTCGCGCCATATCTCGACTACGAGCCGACGCCTTAAAGGTGGAGCGCGTTGCCCCCAACGCGCTTCGTTGTAGGAGCCTGCTTGGCGTAGGCGGGCTTCATTCCCGCGCGAAAAGCCACCCGCGTGGATCCCGTCATCGCCCTGCGCTCGGAGTAGATATATGCACACTAAATTCGTAATTCAAAATAGCGTGCTTCAGGTCGTTACTGAGTTCCTCGAACTTCTTTCCTGCTAACTCCGTATTGTGATTCTCGAGAACGACGAATTCATCATGGACAGCCCTGAAATCCGGAATGAGTTTGGGTTGTATATAAGAAACCAGTGTTCGTAAGGCCGACCCAAATGATCAGGTTTTAAGCAATCAGTCGCGCGGGCGGCGCTGGTCCATTTGCTGCAGCAATTCCGGGACACGCGGGGGGCGATCCGTCGAGTTGGGTCTCGCCGGGTTTGCGCAAATCCTCCTCAATTGCTCCGGCATGAAACCCCTGCTCGCCGCCCTTGCCCTCGGTTGCTCCGCCGCGCCCGCCATGGCGGGTCAGCCCTATCACGACGCGGTCCACCCCGGTGGCCCGCAGAAGATTCCCGGCGCGGTGTTCTGCGCCTATTACGACGAAGGCGGTGAGGGCGGCGCCTATCACGACTCCGACGCGGAAAACCAGGGCAGCGG
>DATFUQ010000160.1:0-3803 GCA_035260745.1 Lacunisphaera sp.
CCGGCAAACCGTGGTGGGGCGATCGCGCCGTGCTGCTGGAGCAGGCTTTCGAGCGGCGCTATTCGGAAGTGATTGGCGGCGCCGCCGTCGCATGCACCGATGACGATTTCACCCGGGGTTTGTGCCGGCCGTTCGGATATCATCCCGAGCCGGGCGACAAGAAGACGTGGTTGCCGCTCTTGTTCATCAACGGCACGTCGGTGTGGACCGGCCGGCGGATCATTGCGTCCGATACTCCCATGGGAGATTGCGGCGGCGACATCACGGCGCCGATGTTTCCGTTTGCCTATGACGTCCGCGAATATCGCTCGCCGACGAAGCTCGGCCGCTGCCCGCCGTCTCCGAATGGCGTCACCGTCGAGGGCGTCGTCGATCTCGCCGACCGCGGTCAAGAGGCCGACATCAGGCTGTCGTCCGCCGCAACGATCAGTGCGCGGTTCCCGGTCATCTCGCCACAAGGCAATTTCCGTGATCGCGGAGGCATGCGGACCGACGAAGTGGTCGATGGCGGCTATTTCGAGAACGACGGGCTTGCCACCATTGGCGACGTGGCGGCGGCGCTGCGGCAATATCATCTCGATCCGGTGGTGATCCGCATCGTCAACGAGCCCGCTGAAACCAGCCAGGCCGTGCAAGCCGATGCCGCCCGCCCGCCGCGCGGCGGCGACGTCGGCGAGCGCACCTGGTTCGACGATTTCATTTCCATCTTTCGCACGCTGGTCTCCACCCGGACGGGCCACCTGGACGGCCATGAGGCCTATGTCAAAGGCATCCTCACCAGCGAAAAGCGCCTCATCCGCATCGGCGTCTACGACACGTTGCAAACGACCGACATGCCGGGCGGCGCGGAAGCGGAAAATCCGCTGTGCCGGTGGGAGGTCGGGGCGCGCCAGCCGGGCGAGGAGCCGAAGCCTGCCATGATGAAAAACGTCTCCATGAGCTGGTGGATGTCACATCCGGTGCAGGCCTATATCGACGCCCAGCTGTGCAAGCGGGAGAACGCACAGCGCCTGCTGTGCGAGCTGGAAAGCGGAAAGCAAGGGGCGACGAAAAGCTGCCCGGCGGAGGTGGCCGCAAAATAGCGTTGCGTATGGCATTCATGCTTTGCGCGGCTTTCACGCAAGCACGCGGGTTCGCCCTCGTACGCAGAACGCTGGGCTGATCACGGGCGCGGCAGAGCCGAGACGCGGTCCAAGACGATCCGGCGATCGGGCTCATGCGCGATTGACGATACTCTGAGCTTTGGTGCGAACTATCGGCTAAAATTGCAGCATTGTGACGGCCTCGCACAAATGCGGCGAAAATGGTAGCCAGATATCGAGAAAATACCACATTGCCGTCAAACTGTCGAGCAATCTTTTGCTGAAAATTTAAAGTATCTTCACCAAGTGGGGTGGTTTGCCGCAAAGTTGGGGTAAAGAACGCATCGCGGCTCCGGTGACGCATGATCATCCAGGCGAAGTGCCGGCAGCGGGTGTTGGCGGCACTGGTGTGGCGTGCGTCATGGAGGGCAAGGCAGGTTCCAGCCGACTTCTCTAGCCTACGTATGAGGTAGTTTGTGGCGTACGTCTGACGTCGTTCGGCCCCGGCATTGTCAGCGAAAACTCCATCATTTCAGAGAAAAAGCAGCCCTTTATGATGGATTTCAGCTCATCGGGTTTTACAAATCAGCGAGCTTTGCGACGCGTGATTGGTGCTATCGCTGTGAGTGGAGTGATCGCGTAATAGTATAGTGGAGGGGGAGCATGAGTACGCCAGTTCGCGGGGCCGACGGGCCGTTGGGTTATGCGCCGCGTTGGGCCCGAGGGTCCGAGTCCGGGCGTGCCGACACCGCCCTCGATAGCAGGACGCGAAGCTCGACGCCTGTGCAGGAATTGCCGCAGGATTTGAAGCCTCCGCGGGTCGCCACATCCCCTCGAGACGTGGTTTCTCCTCGAGACGTGGTTTCTCCTCGAGACGTGGTTGCTGCGCGGGATGTCGCCTCGGAGCGGGATACGGTGTCGGCGCGAGACACGGTGTCGGCGCGAGACAAGCCGTCTGCGCGAGACACCTTGCCGCTTGGGGATGACGCTTTCGAGCCGGGCGCTGACCTTCCCCGGGAACCCGCTTCTCGTTGGGATACCAGGCCTTCCCGTGCTCCAGTGGCCGCGCCGGCTGCGGCGCCGGATACCCTGTGGAAGCGCAAGAAACGCCCGGTGGTTTTCGAAGGCGATGCCGCCTTGAGGGAGTTGCGGTCGCGCCTTGCTTCTGCGCCGGACCAAACGCCAGAACCGCCTCTCTACCAAGCGAAAACCCCGATTTTCGCCGCGGTGGCGCGGCTCGTAGGTGTCATGGTTTTGGCAGCCGTGGGAGCGCTCGGCTTCCTGTGGATCACGTCACCTCGTGGCGCGCCGCCGCCGGTTGCGGGCAAGCCCGGCGGTGGAGACGTTGCGCTCGTCTCCTACCCCTACCGGGGGCTTGAGCCACAACAGAAGCCTTCGTCCGCGACTGAAAGTGCCGTGACCCAACGGGCGCCCGATGCGCCGTCCAGCGGTTCTCCATGGGCGGTGGCCAACTATAACGTGACGGATGTCGGCACGCCGCCGGCCACATTGGTGCCTCGCCCGCCGGGCGCGCCTCGCCCACCCGCGTCCTCACCTGCCTCCCGCGTTACAACGCCTCCACCCGCCGCCCTAGCGCCCGCGGCTATTGCGCCGACGCCTCCGCCTGCGGTGCCGCCGACGCCCGCGGCCGTGGCGCCAATGCCCCCGCCCGTCGCGCCAGTGTCTATAACTGCGCCGCCGGCATTCGCTCCGGCGTCCAAGGCGCCGCCGCCGGCGATCGCAACACCGGTCCCGGCGCTACCTCCGACGTCCCCCGCGGCGGCGTCTGATCGTGACGAAGTTGCGGCCTTGCTCGCCCGTGCACGCACTTATCTCGCCGCCGGCGACGTTGCTGCCGCGCGGCTTGTTTTGCGCAGGGCAGCCGAACGCGATGACCCGCAGGCCGCGCTCGCTCTTGGGGGGACCTACGATCCGATCGTGCTCAAGCGTCTAGGCATCGTCAATTTCCAGGCCGACCCGGCCCAAGCGAAAGACTGGTATCGCCGGGCAGCACAACTCGGTTCCGCCGATGCTTCGCTCCGGCTCGAACAACTCGTGCAGACGGACCGTTAGGGCAGATTCGGTCGACTGGAACCGGCTGTTTCGCGCGCCAGCCCGCCAGGGTTCAGCCGCGGTGGGCAAGCTTCGCTTCGCTTTGCCCACCCTACGACTGTGATTCACATAATCACTGACAAGTTCGATCACTGACAAGTTCGTCTCGTCATTGCGGAGCGTTATTGCGGAGCGTTATTGACGCCGCGCCAGCGGGCATAACGCCATGGCAGGTACCAGCGCGCGCCCGGTGGCGCTGCGCCTGGCACGAAGTCCAGGCCAGAGGTTCCGAGCGGGTGGCAGCGCAAAAGGCGGGCGAGGGTCATCCAGCCGCCGGCCCAGAAACCGTGGTGCTCGATCGCCTCATCGGCATATTGCGAGCAGCTTGGCAGGTGGCGGCAGTTGTAACCGATGAGCGGCGACAACGTCAGCCGATAGGCCGCGAGGAGTGCGCGCGCCAAATCCTGGGCGATGCTTGTGCGTCGCGCCGGGCACAATTTAGGTGTTGCATCTGACATTGCTGATGCCCTATCCGTAGGCGTTATGCGGCGCGGGTCGCAGGGAGAATGATATCATGTGACGAGCGGTGGGAAGCAAGTCGCGCGCGGCATCGGGATGAGCGACTATTCGCCTTGATGCAAAGTGATTCGGATTCGCGCCTCGGGCCCC
>DATFUQ010000161.1:0-17169 GCA_035260745.1 Lacunisphaera sp.
GGCGGGTCTCCCACTGTCCATTGATTCCATAGTCCCAGGCGATAAACCCAATTTTTCTATGCCCAAGCCCGGCCAATTCCCGCACGAGCCGGCCCACCCCGATGGAATAGTCGGTGTCGATGCTATCAACCCCCAGCTCCACATAGTCTTCAAGTGCCGCGACAGCGGAAATCTTTCGCGAGAGGACTTCGATGGCTGCGGTCGCAAACGGGTAGATCAGTATCAGCCCCCTCCATCCGCCTTCACGAATGCGCCGAAAAACCCTGTTGCCCCTCACCTCGGGGTGGAATTCATCCGGATTTTGATACTGAACCTCCACAAGCACATTTTCCGTCGCGGCACGTTCATGAATCCCCTTGAGAAGGAATGGAAATGTGGCGGTGCCGGGAGCCTTGTTACGCACCCCGATCAAGACGCCGATCGTGATATTCTTAGCCGTCTTCTTGCGATGCACGAAGTGCTTCTGTGTAAGGCTAAAGCCCATCTTCTCAGCCGCCTCGAGCACGCGCGCGCGGGTCTCCTTGGCTATCGCCGGATGGTTTGCGAGACTGCGGGAGACGGTGGTCCCGGAGAGTTTGAGCTTTCTTGCGAGTAGTTGCTGGGTGACAAGGCTCATCGGCAGTCGGTCGGGACAGCGAGGGAATCCGCGGTGGAAAAGACATGGGCAAATCCGCGCCCACGCGCAACTGTTTCCCCAGAGGGCATCCGACCGGCAGCTGGCTCATCGGCTCTCGCAACACTTGGCGGCGGGGCTGAGACCGCCTCAGCGCCGAGAACCGTTCCAGAGGTGTATCTGCTGACAACTTCAATCAGCCGGGTATTCCGGGTGAACTCCGCAGTGCTGAAACGACTCCATTTCGCGGCGATTTCATCCGCACTGTCGTTGGCGATATCGGGAACGACATTCCGGTTGTCGTGGTAGAAACCCCAGTTTCCCCCGCCCGTCTCCTCCGGCCGGCCCCGCACCTTGTAGGCCCAATTCGTCCAGGAAACGTTCAGCGCATTCAACCCGACCATCCATTCCGCCCAGACATCATAAAATCCATAGAGCGAATATTCGCCGGCATAGAGGGGCACGTTCCACTCCCGCTGAAAACGGGCGATGTCCTTGAGCGCGCCGGCCACCAGGCGGTGCTGCGCCTCCCGGCTCTGCGTCTGGGTCATGTCGTAGTGGTGCGTCTGATAGACCACGTTGGTCCAGCCATGAAACGAGGGTGGCGTAATGCCGGCGAAACCGGAGGCTGCTCCAATATAAGCGGTGTCATCTGGCGGGGCCACGGTGTAGGCCGCGATGATGATGACGTGATCGGGGTCCAAGGCACGAACCGCACGGTAAATCCGGTCGAAGAGAGCGGCCTTTTGCAGCGCAGCGTCGGCATACTGCTGCCCGGCGCGAGGCCGCTCATCAAAATGGACCAGCGGTTCATTGATCAGATCATAACCCGCGATGGCCGGATCGCCGCAGTAGTGCGCCGCGATTTTCTCCCATAGCTCAATCAAGCGCCGTTGGTATTCCGGTTTGGACCAGAAGCCGTTGGAATTCTGCCCCGTGCCGTCGTCCCCTGCCCGGCCGCTGCTGGCCCAAGGGCTGGCCCCGCCGGGCACGGCATGCATATCGAGGATGACATATATTCCCCGCTGGCGGCACACCTCGACGACCCAATCCAACCGCGCCCACGGATCCGGCTTCCAAGTGCCATCGTCGCGCATGAAGTCCAGCCAGTTGAGCGGGATGCGGACCGCGTTCATTCCCATCGCCCGGATGTTGTCGATGTCGGATTGCTGAATCCAAGTTTTTTGAAAAACCCCGATCAGCCGGTCCGCTTCTCTTTCGCCAAACCGGTCCAACAGAGTCATGCGCACCGTATAGTCGTCGCCTTGCCGCAGGTTGATTGCAGCTATCGACCACGGCGCAACCGTGTCCCCGGCCACATGCAACTTAAGGTAGCGCGCGGTGTAGGTATTGTCCAATGTGATGACCTGGCGACCGGCCGGGCTTTCGACGCTTTGCTGACGCACTTCCGACCACGTCGCTCCATCCCGGGAGACCCGGATGGACAGTCCATGGGGCGATGCACCCGCACCGAAGTCGATGATCACCTGGTCGAAGGCGCGCAACTGCCCGATATCGAGGCTGCATTCCTCCGCGGCGGTCAGCGCCTCCGGCTGCCAACCCGTTCGGCCCTTCCCGTCCAACGTGGTGGCATGGGCTCCCCCGGGTCCGGCAATCCGCCAGCCGCCACACGGGAGCGTCCCGCGGCCGTTGGGCGACATCCAGCCTTCCTGGACAAACCAGCCTCCGAGATTGGTGCCGCGCAAAGTTACCACGGCCCCTCTCCCCTTTTCTCTTTTCAGCACCACGCCCTCCGCTTTAAGGAAATCCGCCGCCGTAAGCTCCGCCGCCGAAACCGGATGAACGGCCATTGTGATCGCCACGACGAGCCTGGCCACGAGCTTGGAAGGTGTGGTTTCAGCCACGGGATTTTACACCAAACGATTCAGGGTTATCACTTCGCTGAACCAACGCGCGCTCAGCTTGGGGGTGCGTTTCTGACTGGCAAAATCCACATGGACGATCCCAAAACGGCGGTGGTATCCATCCTCCCACTCGAAGTTGTCCATGAACGACCAAAGGAAATAGCCGTCGACGGGGACACCGTCATCCATCGCGCGCGCCAGTTCTTGCAGGCAACTCCTGGCATATTCGACCCGGTTGATATCCAGCACCTCCTCGCCGCCCGCCGGGGGCTCGTTGTATCCCGAGCCATTTTCGGTGATAATGACGCTTTTGACGCCATAGATCTCATAGACGTGGCGCGTCCCCCAATACAATGCGCGTGGTGCCAGCCAGAGCCAGGGACTGTCCGCCCGCGGATAGTTCCCGGCGAACGGGATGGTTTCAGGCTGTCCAGCCACACCGCTCCGGACGAACTGACCGGTATAAATGTTGAGCCCGAGAAAATCGGTGGGGAGCGAGATAAGCGCGAAGTCTTCCGCCACATGCACTGGGGCGGCGGCCCCGGCTCGAGCAAGGTATTCCGGTGCGTAGCGTCCGCGATAGATGGCATCAAGCACCCGGGCATTGTTCGCCACAAAACTGCCGCGCGCAGCCGCAATGTCCGCCGCCGTCTCGCTCACCGGGATCGACACCGACGCGTTATCGGTCAAGCCGACCCTGGCTCCGGGCCCGCCGTGCTCGCGCACCGCGCGAACACCGTGGCCATGGCAAAGCAAGGCGTGATGGTAGGCCTGATTGACCACCCTCTGTCCTTCACGAGCCCCCGGGGCCTTTTGCCCGACCCCGTAGCCCAGCTCGGTGAAGCAATAGATTTCATTCAGGGTGATCCAGTGCTTCACGCGATCACCATAGGCGCGCACAATTGTATCTGCGTAGGTGGCAAACGCAGCCACCACGCCCGGCTGGCGCCAGCCGCCTTCGTCTTCCAGTGCCTGGGGCAGGTCCCAATGAAACATCGTCACCCACGGCGTCACGCCCTCGGCCAGGGCGGCATCGATCAACCGGCCGTAGAAATCCAGCCCCTTTTGGTTCCGCAGCCCATGACCGCATGGGAAAATTCGCGGCCAGGCAATCGACATGCGGTAATTCCTCACGCCAAGCCGGGCCATCAAAGCAAAGTCCTCTTTATATCGGTGATAGTGATCGCAGGCGACATCCAGCGTGTCTCCATTGTGAACCTTCCCCGGGAGACGGCAGAATGAATCCCAAATCGACGGGCCCTTGCCATCCGTCCATGCTCCACCCTCAATTTGCGGGGCCGCCGTTGCTACACCCCACACGAATGTCTCGGGAAACCGGCGCTCCCCCACCTGGGCCAGGATGGTAGCCCGATGGATGGGCGCCATTGCCGGGCCTGCGCTTTCAGGATTGCTGGATGCGCAGACATTGCTGTTGGTTGGAGGCAATGGCATGGGGGAAATGGGACTTTATGCACTGGCCGGGAGGGAAGCATCTTCCGCTCGCGCGTTGATTTTTTGCCCGCACAAAGGGAAGGATGAAGGGAAAGACCGTAATTCCACCACGACGGCAAAGGCGCCATCGGATGGAATCCTGCAGGACGGCCATGGCTTCCGGGGAAGCACGCGCTACAGGCACGCGCGTGCCTCGGGACCATTGTTACCCGGCTAGAAGCTGACACCCAGCGTCACGCGGGCACTGAATCCCGGCGCCCAGAGAAGCCCATAATGATGCTGGTCGTTGAGCAGGTTATCCACATTGGCCTGAATGTAGGCATCGTGCTGGTCGACCTTGAAATCGTAGCGGGAAAAAACATTCACGGTCCAACGCGGAGGTGTGTCCAGGATGATCGGCGAGCCGCTGTTGTCCTTCAACGCATCACCCGCGTGCGTAAATCCGCTCTGATATTCCTGCGGGCCGGTTCGCACAACACCTCCGCCAATGGCCAGGCCCTTGAAACCAAATTTGGTCATCCGCAACTTCGTGAAAGCACTCCAGGACCATTTCGGATAATCCATGCCTTGCGCACCCGGGTAGATCAAACCCTTGAAGGAGAAGGTCGCGGTGGAGGCTTCGTTTGTATACTGGATGTTCTTGTCATAATAACCGGACAGGCCCCACTGCCCGTTCGGGAACATCCAAGTTGCCCAGCGATCCTTGTCCTGATAGGGATAGTCCGGGAATTGGCCGAGCGAAAGAATTGTGTGATTGTTCTTTTCGAAGCTGAACAGGATCTGCCAATCGTCAGTCGGGGAGATGATCAACTGCCCGTCCCAGCCCGTATTGCGGTCGGACTCGGGGGCCGAGAGCGACGGATTGTTCACGAATGCATTCGTGTCCTGCGAGGCGTTGTTGTAACCGGTTCCGGCCGGGGAACTGTTGAAAAACCAGCCGGGCCAGTTGTCGCTGCCCGGGTGCGCGGTGCCAGCAGCGCGCGTGTAACCATAAACCGCATCCATGTAGGCCGCCCCAACCGTATTGGACGCATTGATCGTGGCGTAGGCGCTGCCGGGACCGCTGGCCGCGATCAACGAGGCGAAGGCTGATTCGCTGATCGAATTGCCGGATTTGTCCCAGTAACTGACCGCGCCGGCGGATTTGGCTGCCGACCAGGACGTTTGGACCGCCACCCGTTGAGGATTGAGTTTGTCGCTCTGGTAGCTTTGCAGGCCGGCCGTCGTGGCAGTGGCACCGGCGGCCCCGGGGGGCACGCCCGACAAATTGTTCAGATCACCCCAGTAGGCGTAATTGTTATTCCATTGGATGAGCGGCACCGTCGCCCCGGTATTGTCCTTGTAGGTGTATTTCGTGGCGGCGTCGGGATTCAAGTCGGTGACATTGTAGACCACGGGTTTGGTCGGATCAAACTTGTGTGTCGCGGTCTGCGGAGCCCACCAGAAGCTGCCGTTCGGCTGGCCCTCCCGGGTGATTTGGTAATGCGAAATAGTCCCGGATACCCGTCCGTCAAACAGGTCGAACTTGAGCCCGATCTCCTTGTTCGTCGCCATGACCGCATCCATGGGCTTCCCGGTCATGTCGCGCGCCCCCGAAAAATTGGGATTCAATCCCTGGGAACGCATCGCATAGATGCTGATGGATTTGATCGGCGAAAAACTCACGCCGATCTGATTCGTGCGGTAGGACTTGGTATCGGGGGCGTAGGAACTCGTGGCGCCCTTATCAATGGAGCCGTCGGCGTAGTTGTAACCGACATCGCTGGTGGAAACCCCGTTGGAGTCGCGGCGAATGCCACCCAACACGGTGAGCATCCCTTTCAGGAATTTCCCTTGGTAAATGGCATACTCGCCGGTCTCCTTGGCGATAGACTCGCTCGTATGCCGCAGCCGGAGGGGCAAGGAAGGCGAGCCGTCCCCTTGGGTCGCATAGCGGAACGGGGTGGGATCCGAGGCGCTCTTCCAGTCATACACCTGGTTGTTGCCGTCGAGCGTGTAGCGGACGCTCGTGTTCTTGTCCTTCTCGGTCGAGACGCCGACCAGCAAGTTGTTCTTGATTTCAAACCAAGGATGCTTGTCAAACAGGTCGAGCTTGTAACTCAACTCGGCGCGGCCCTGCTTGGCGCGCTGCCCGTTCTTCACGTTGGACCAACTGTAGGCCATGATGGAATGCGGCACGGGCGAGGCGGCCCAGTTGGCGTCCGTGTCGCCCCGCGCGGCATCCAGCGGCACGGGATAAACCGTGCTCCAGAGCGCAATCGGCCCGATGTTGTTGCCAACCGACGCGTTCACGTCGCGGGTGTCAAACGTGACCGACGACTGGTCGAAGCCGACGAGGAAATCGAGGCCTTCGGCGATATGCTGCGTCAGCTTGAGCTCGATATTTCCCTGGTAAGTCTTCTGAAACGTTTCCGGACCGGACCAGCGCATGGTGCGCAGATGTTTCCCGGGAAAGGTGATAAAGCCCGCATGCTCCTCGCGCCCGCTGTTGCCGAGCGCATCCGCCCGGGCCCGGATGCTTTGGAAGCCCAGTCCGGTGGTCTGGTTGCGGCCGTATTCCAGGTCGAGGGTGACCTCCGTATTCTTCCAGGGACGGTAGGTGAAGATCGGCGCCACGGCATATTTCTTCACCTTGTAGAATTCCGTGTAGTCGCCGTTTTGCTGCACCGCTGCGGTAAACCGGTAGCCGGCCTTGCCGTCGGCGAACGAGCCGGTTTCATCCACCGTTCCGCGGATCAATCCGAAGCTGCCAAAGGTGAACTCCGTCGAGCCGCCCAGCTTCGCCTCCGGCTGTTTGATGAGGTAGTTGACCACGCCGCCAAAGTTCCCGATGCCATAGAGCAGTGCCGCCGGGCCCCGGACCACTTCAATGCGGCTGACGTTGGCCGCATCGGTCGTCACCTTGCGGCGGAATCCGTCGCGGAGCGCGTTGTCCGTGGTGAAGCCGCGAATGACAATGGATGTATCCGTTTTGTTCGCCGTCTGCATTTCCGGGTTGTTCACGCCACCCGGGTTTTGATACTGGGCCAGACCATTTCCCGTGTAATCATTCTGCGACTGGAGCTGGATCCCGGCGCTGTAGCGGAGCGCTTCCCGCAGATTCACCGCCCCAGTGTCCTTGATAAAATCGGATGTGATCACTTCCAGCGACATGGGGAGATCTTTTATCGCCGCATCAAGCCGCGTGCCGGAAGTCGCGTTGGTCGCCTTATAGCCTTTGTCTTTCGACGTGCTTACGATAAAAGGATTCAGGACCAACACCTCGTTGTTGGAGGCGGCAGGCGCAGGGCCGTTTTTATCCGTCGCCGGGGAAGGGGTCGTGGTCTGGCCTGTCAGGACAAACGGAGATCCGATACAGGCGGCCAGGAGCGGCAGGAGTTTCCACAGTCGTGAAGACGACGATTGATGAAGGTTCATTGTAGTGGGGGCGGGTTGGGGGGTGAATAAACCCTGACTTGGAGCAGTCCCCATGAGCGAACAAGGGCGCCGAATCTTAAGCACTTACTTGGGGTCTGTTTATCTCGGAAAACGCAAATCGATTGATCACTCAATCGATCAGCCTTTTTGGAGTAGGGTACTTAAAAACAAGACGACGATATTTTGGAAAAAACAAGTGTAAATATGTATTTTTGTATATACTTTTGCAGTATATAAACTCCATAATATTCATCTGTTTACATATTTTTGTGGCAAATATTTTTACAGATTATGCAGAGATATCTGGAGTGATTAACAGCATCGAACTAGGAAAAACTGCCCCTCGCCGCTGATTGCGGCGTTCATGAACTGCCGCCACTTTGCTCGTTGGTTCACAGCCAAGGGCAGACCCAGTTAGCATGCAGTAAAGGTTGGCCAGAACGGACCATACTATGTGTCGCTCTGCATGCTTGCGATTTCTTCGCCTCTAGATGAGTGGTGGGCCCGCTGGGATTCGAACCCAGAACCAAGGGATTATGAGTCCCCTGCTCTAACCGTTGAGCTACAGGCCCAGACTTTCCACGGCATTGTGAACCGATATTGCCGCGGTGAGTCAACTTGCTTGAGCGCGGGCCGATGTCACCGACCCGTGCCAAACAAAAGAGCCGGTCGGTGGACCGGCTCTTCGCACTGAAACTTGTCGAGGGCTCAGGCCTCGTAGGCCGGCAGGGTCTTGTCCACAGACTCCCGCGTCAGGCGGGCATAGGCGGGCAGGCCGTTGTCGTAGGGCACAACCACCTCGCCCTGGATCAGCGGCGTGGCGTAGCGGAAGAACTGAAAGTTCAGGCTGACGCCGTCTTCGTTGATCCACTCGCGGGGGAGCTTCTTCAGGTTGCCGACGACATCGGTGAGGGGCGTGAGCCCGGTCTCGCAGGTGTAATTGTCGCCGTCGCCGCGCACAAGCGTGATGAGCTTGCCGGACTCGCCGTTGATGGCGGCCTTCACCGCAGCCTGACCCACGAGGAACGCCTCATCGGCATCGGTCTTGGAGCTGAGGTGGGCGGCGGCGCGCTGGGTGATGCCGAGGCGGGCCACACGAGCCTTCACACTGAGCTGGGACTCGACGAGATCCTTCAGGTATTCGCCGACGCCGCCGAGCTGGGCGTGGCCGGCCGCGTCGGTCGAGCTGGTCTCAACGGAAACATAATTGCCGTCCTTGTCCACGAGGCCCTCGCCCGCGACGACCACGCAGTGCTTCTCGCGCTTCAAAATGCGGCGAACGTCGTCGAGGAATTTCTCGTTGGTGAAGGGAACCTCGGGCAGGTAAACTAGGTGCGGCGGGTCATTCGGGTGGTCGCGGCGCTTGGCCAGCGAGGCGCCGGCGGCGAGCCAGCCGGTGTTGCGGCCCATGACCTCGACGAGGGTGACGAGGTCGCCTTGGCCCATGGACTCGGCGTCGAGCGCGAGCTCCTTGACGGTGGCGCCGATGTATTTGATCGCGCTGCCGTAGCCGGGGCAGTGGTCGGTGGCGGGCAGGTCGTTTTCAATCGTCTTCGGGATGCCGATGATGCGCAGCTCGTAGGCTTGGGTCGCGGCGAGTTCCGCCAGCTTGACGGCGGTCTCCTGCGAGTCGGCGTCGCCGATGTGGAAATAGTAACGGATGTTGTGCGCCTTGAACACCTCGAGCGCCCGTTCGAAGTCCTGCGGTTTCTTCAGCTTCGTGCGGCACGTGCCCAGCGCCGCGCCGGGGGTGAAACGGAGGCCGCGGATGGCCTGCTGCGACTCAGCCGCGAGATCGACGAAGTCCTCGTTCAGGAGGCCGAGCACGCCGTTCAGCGCACCATAGACTTCCTCAATGGAGGCATGGTTAAGGGCCTCGGCGACAACGCCTGCGACGCTAGCGTTGATGACGGCCGTGGGACCGCCGGACTGGCCGATCAGACAATTACCTACTAATTCTTCTGCCATGGAGTGTGGTGGTTTAAAGCTGTTAAAGAATCCAAAAGAGGGTTCAAAAAAGGGCGCGCTTCCGGCGGATGCAAACTAAATCTCCCGCCGGGCGAAAATCGGGCCGGCCGGCCTGTCGCGGCGGTCTGTGCCCGCCGAATCCCGACCGCATTACAGCAACTTGCCGGGGCGGTAATCCGCCGCGCCCTTGTGCTTTTTCGCCAGCGGCTGCACGGCCGCCACCAAGGCGTCCACCTGGTGCGGGGCGGCGCCGACGAAACGTTCGCTCTGCGCCATGATTTCCGACAGTTTCTTTTTGCCCAGGCCGATCCGCTTGTCGCCGGCCAGCCGGTCGAGCAGATCGGCGTCACTGCCCGAACGCAGTGCCTTGGCGGCGGCCAGTGCGTGCCCCTTGATCGCCTGGTGGGCGGTCTCGCGGCCCGCGCCGGCCTTCACGGCTTCCATCAAGATGGTCGTGGTCGCGAGGAACGGCAGGTTGCGCTCGTTCTCGGCTGCAATGGCCGCCGGGAAAATTTCCATCTGCCGCAGCACCGCGAGGAACGTCTCGAGCAGGCCGTCGATGGCAAAGAACGCATCGGGCAGCGCCAAGCGGCGCACGACCGAGCACGACACGTCGCCCTCGTTCCACTGGTGGCCGGCGAGGCCGGCCGTCATCGTCACGTAGCCGGACAAGATCGTGGAAAAGCCGCACACCCGCTCGCAATTCCGGGCGTTCACCTTGTGCGGCATCGCGGAGGAGCCCACCTGCCCCTCCTGGAATCCCTCGGTCAGCAGGCCCGCGCCGGCCATCAGCCGCAGCGTTGTGGCGCAGCTCGCCGCCGCCGCGCCGGCCTGGTGCAGCGCACTCACGACCTCGAAGTCGAGGCTGCGCGGGTAAACCTGGCCGGTCGCCGTCAGCGATTGCTTGAACCCGAGATGTTTCACAATCCGGGCCTCGAGCTGATCCACCTTGGTGGTGTCGCCGCCGAGCAAAGTAAGCTGGTCAAGCTGGGTGCCGACCGCGCCTTTGAGACCGCGGACCGGATAGCGCTCCATGAGATCGTCGAGGCGCGCCAGGGCGATCAACATCTCCTGCGCAAACATCGCGAGCCGCTTGCCGAGCGTCGTGGGCTGGGCCGGCACGTTGTGCGTGCGGCCGGTGATCATCACGTCGCGGTGCTTCTCGGCTTGCCGGGCCAGCGCGAGCAGCGCGGCGGCGGCCTTGAACTGCACGAGTTGCAGCGACCGGGCGACCTGCAGTTGCTCCACGTTTTCGGTCAGGTCGCGGCTGGTCAGGCCAAGGTGGATGAACTGGCGCTTGGCCAGTTCGGAAAATTCCTCGAGCCGCGCCTTCACGTCGTGCAGCGTCACCTGCTCGCGCTCCTTGATGCGGCCCAGGTCCACGTCGTCGCGCACCCGCTCGTAATCCTTGATCGCCTCGGCCGGGATGGCGACGCCCAGGTCCTTCTGCGCTTTCATCACTGCGATCCAGAAATCGCGCTCGAGCAGGATGCGGCCGCGCGCCGACCAGTTCTCCTTCATCGCCGCCGAGGCATAGCGCCCGGCGAGCACATTGGGGATGGTTTCGGGGTTGGGAGCTGGCTGTTTCACGGCGCGAAACCGTTAGTGCACCCCCGCCGGGTTGCCAATGGAAAAGCGTGTCACTGTGCTGCCTCGCATCGGTTGCGGGCTCGCCCTGCGTCCGGCTTTCTTCCACTCTTTCCCCCATGGCCCACTCCGTCGAGGGACACCTCAAGCTAAAGATCGATGAATACGACCGCCGCATCCGCACGCTGGTTTATGGCTACGATGCGATGCGCGTCATTCACATGGATCTACTCGCGCGCTGCCTGCCGCGCGCGGGCGGACTTGTGCTTGATCTCGGCGGCGGCACCGGCGCGCTCGCCGCGGCCGTGGCGGAGCGTTTCCCGAACGTCCGCGTGCAAATCTGGGACACGGACACGGCAATGCTGGCGTTCGCCCGCGAACGCTGTGCGCCATTCAATGATCGGATTTCATTCGTGGCCAGATCCTTCGCCGAACCGCTGCCGGCGTGCGATGCGGTCGTCGCGTGCATCGCGCTGCATCATGTGAAGGATTTGACGGCGAAGGGCGAAATCTACCGCCACATCTTTGCCGCGCTCCGGCCCGGCGGCTTGTTTGCCAACGCCGACACCATGATGGACAGCCGGCCCGGCCCGCGGGAGCACTACTTCAACGTGTGGTCCAGGTTTCAGCAAACACATGGCACCACCGACGCCGAGGCACGGCAGAATTTCGCCGACTGGGCGGTCGAGGACTACTACCCGCCGTTGTGGTTGGAGTTGAAACTGCTGGCGGCGGCCGGCTTCGCCGAGCCCGAGTGCTTCTGGCGGCAGGAGCACCAGGCCGTGTTCGGCGGCATCAAATAGCGCGCATGGCCCCGCCGGAATCAGTTCCTGTTTCGTTGGAGGGCGTGAAGATGTGCGTGATGAGCACGGCGGCCAACGGCGTGGTCGGCCGCGAGACCATCTTCGAATTTCACCAGCAGGGTCGGGTCGTGACCGCGCCCTACCGCGGCGGCAAAATTGTCGCGGGTTACCTCGCGGGCGTGTGGAAGGGATCCGTCCTCAATTTTCGCTACGTGCAGGTGACCGTGGATCAGGTCCTGCAGAGCGGCAGTTCGGCCGCGAAGCTCACGCGCTCGGCCGCGGGCCGCCTGTGCCTGGAGGAGAACTTTCAGTGGGACGCGGCGGGCGGCACCGGCACCAACATCTTCGAGGAAATCTGAAGCCGTGTCACTTCCGGCCACTCAAGCGGCCAGGCATCGGATTGTCATCTCCCGCAGCACCGTCTCCTGCTCGTTCGGGCGCCGGATGATTTCCTCGAATGCGCGGATGAACTCCTGCTGGTTGTCGATCAACCGGCGCAGCGGCGGCAGCCTGGCCCCGCCGACGAGCTTGCCGGCATACCATTGGTTCTGCGTGAAGATATTGAAGGAGCTCTTGGTGGCATCGCCGCCAAAGTGTTTCGTGTAGGCCTCCTGCGCGCGGGCCCACGCGGCCTTGTCGAAACCGTAGGGTCCGGGCGCGCGCAATTCCCCGTTGTCCATCAGCACCCGGCACTGGATGAGGATGCGATTGCGGTTCTGCAGCGCGCTGATGACCGGCCGGGCGTCGCCCCCGGCGAAGAAATGCCGCCGCAGTTCCGCCAGCGTCCCCGGCAGGTCGCCCGCAAAAAAACGGTCGGCCGCGGCAAAAAAATCCCCCTCGGCAAAATTCGGCGTGAGCTCCTCCACCTGCGCGTCCTCGATCACCCCGCCCTCTCCGACATAGGTCGCGAGCTTGCGCGTTTCTTCGGTCAGCAGCCGGGTGTTGGCCCCGACCTTCTGCAACAGCAGCTCGATCGCGCCGGAGCCGAACGTCACGCCCCACTCGCGCGCCTCGCCGAGCACCACGGCGGTCAGCGCCTCGCCGGCGGATTCACCGTCGCCACCACCCGCCAGCGTGAAGTCGGCGCGCCCCTCGCACCATTTCGGGAACGAGCGGCGCCGGTCCACCGGCGCGGCGGTGATGACAATCGCCACCTCGTCCCCGTTCACCTTCTCGAGCAATTCCTGCAGCGCCTCCACCTGCTTGAGCGTGCCCTCGGCCCGGCCGGTCACGCTGTCGGCGAGAAAATTCAAGTTTTTGAACCACACGATGCGCTTGCCGCCGAACATCGGGACAGTTTGCACGGCATCGCGGAAGCGGTTCACGGCCGACTCCACCTCGTCCACGTTGCCGGCAAAGCCGTTGATGATCTCGCGCGAGAACTCGTCCGCCGCGGCTTTTGCCGCCAGAGCCTCGAACCGCTCCTTGCCAAGCCGGCCGACGATGAAGTCGTCCGGGCCGCAGATGAAGGTGAAGCTTTTGGTCGCCGCGGGCATGGTAAGCACAGAACTCAGCACTTATCGCGTCACTCTGGCAAGAGTGACCTTGCTTGCCCGGGTTTGTCATCACGAGGGCGGCGCCGCCGCCCGTGGCGATCCATCTGCTTCTGGATTGCTTCGTCGCCTAGCTCCTCGCAATGACAGTTTCGTGAGAGGTAACTATTCCGTTTACATCATCACAAATCGGCGCAACGGGACACTCTACACGGGCGTAACCAATGATTTAAAGCGCCGGGTGTGGCAGCATAAGAACAAATCGTTGCCCGGGTTCTCCGCCCAATACGGCTTGGGTCGGCTGGTTCATTTCGAAACCTATCGGGATATCTCAAATGCCATCGGTCGTGAAAAACAAATCAAGGCAGGCTCACGGGTCAAAAAGATCGCGCTTATTGAAAAAGGAAATCCGCAATGGACCGACCTGAGGGCGGATTGGTTTGCGTGATTCAGCCGTGTTTTCAAAATGTCATTGCGAGAAGTCCCGCCCGGCGGGACGGCGAAGCAATCCAGCTGGATCGCCACGGCCCGCCAAAGCAGGCCTCGCGATGACAAGACATTTGAGGCCTAGCTCAATTCGCCAGCGGGGCCGCCACCTTGTGCGCCTCGCGGATGATTTCGCGGCGCAGCCAGTCGATCGCGGCTGTCACCGCGCGCTGCTTCACCGCGCAGCGCGGGCCGGGATAACTCAGTTTCCGCGACCAGTCGCCACCGGGCGCGTGCAGGCCGATGTAAATGGTGCCGACAGGATTCTCGCCGTTGCCGCCGGTCGGCCCGGCAAAGCCCGTGATCGCCACGCCGAAATCAGCCCCCAGCTGCTCCGCCACGCCGGTGGCCATCGCCACCGCGCATTCGGGGCTCACGGCGCCGTGCTGCGAGAGCAGGCACTCGGGGCAGTCGAGCAGCAGCATCTTGGCGTCGTTGCTGTAGGACACGATGCCGCCCTGGAAGAACTTCGAGGCGCCGCAGATGTCGGTGAAGCTGTTGGCCAGCAAACCGCCGGTGCAGGACTCGGCCACCGCGAGGGTGCGGCCGGACTCGCGCAGCTGGTCGGCCACCACCTTGGCCAGCGAGTCATGGCCGTAGCCCACGAAATCGTCGCCCAGCAGCGTGGCGCATTCCGCGGCAAGCATGCGCAGTTGCTCCATGCTGTAGCGGCCGTCGGGCGAGCTGACGCGACAGTCCACCTGCCACTGGTGCGCGCAATAGGCGATGCCCAGCCCGGGAAAGCGGTCGAAAACCGGCTGGAACCGCGTCTCGAGCATCGATTCGCCGACGCCGGCCGTGCGGAGCTGCACATAGGCCTCGCCCTCGCTCAACAGGCCGAGCGCCGCCAGGCGCGGCAGCACCTGCTCGGTGAACATCGGCTGCAGTTCGTTCGGCGGGCCGGGCAGCATGATGAGCACCTTGCCGTCCTGCTCGACCCAGAGGCCCGGCGCCGTGCCGTTGGCGTTGGGCAGCACCGCGCCGCGCTCAAACCGGCAGGCCTGCTTCAAATTGTTCGGCGTCATCTTCCGGTTGAGGCGCGCAAAGCGGTCGGCGATGGCCTGCTCGATTGCGGGATCGCGCACCAGTTGCTGGCCAAGCGCCCGGGCCAGCACCTCGCGCGTGCGGTCGTCGCAGGTCGGCCCGAGCCCGCCGGTAGTGATGACCACGTCGGACTTGGCCCAGCTCTCGCGGAATTGCGCGGCGATGGCGTCGGCCTCGTCCGTGATGGTGACGTTGCGCTGCAGTAAAACGCCCCGCCGGCCGAGGTGCTGGCCGATAAAGGTCAAATGGCCGTTGGCCGTCAGCCCGAGCAGCAGCTCATCGCCCAGCGTGAGCAATTCGTAGCGGGGCGCGGCGCCGCGTGGTTTTGACGATTCCGGAGTGGCCATGCAGTGTGTGGGGGCGCAACCTACCCTGTTTTTCCCAAAATGCCAGCCGCCGAACGCCGAGATTTCATCCGGGACAAAGTCCGCGCCCTGCCGGACGGCCCCGGCGTTTACCTGATGAAGGACCGGCTCGGACGCATTATTTACGTCGGCAAGGCCAAAAGCCTCAAAAAGCGCGTGGCCTCCTACTTCCAGGCCGGCCGCGAACGCGCCCTGCGCCACCAGCCGAAGATCCGCACCTTGATCGAGATGATCGCCGACTTCGAGATTCTCGAGGTCAAGTCCGAACCCGAGGCGCTGCTGCTCGAAGGCAAGCTCATCAAGCAGTGGCGGCCGAAATACAACACCGACTTCACCGACGACAAGCGCTTCCTCCTCGTCCGCGTCGATCACGAGGCGGCGCTGCCGCGGTTCGTGCTCACGCGGTTCAAGAAAGACACCCGCTCGCGCTACTTCGGGCCCTTCGCCCACTCCGGCCTGCTGCGCAAAACGCTCGTAACCATGCGCCGGAAATTCGGCATCCTGCTCGCCGACACCACGCCAAGGAGAATCTCCGCCGACACCTGGCAGCTCTACGACGACGTGCGCGCCGACATATCCGGCTGGCCCAATGTGGTGACGGCCGCCGAATACCGCGAACGCGTCGCGCGGGCCTGCGAGTTCCTCGACGGCAAGAGCCGCGAGTGGCTCGCCTCGCTCCGCGCGGAAATGACCGCGCGCGCCGCCAAGCAGGAGTTCGAGAAAGCCGCCGAGCTGCGCGATGTCGTGCTGGCGCTGGAACAAACCCTGGCCCGCACGCGGAAATTCACCCGCGACCTGACCAAGCTGCAGCCCGACCAGGCCGCGCTCAAGGAACTGCACGGCACGCTGGGGCTGGTTGGTCCGCCGGCGCACATGGAGTGCTTTGATATCTCGCATATCTCCGGCACGTTCGTCGTCGCCTCGATGGTGCACTTCACTGATGGCCGGCCCGACAAGGACCAGTATCGCCGCTTCCAGATCAAGAGCTTCGTCGGCAACGACGACTTCAAGGCGATGGAGGAGGTCGTGTCCCGCCGCTACCGGCGGCTCATCGCGGAGCAAAAACAGTTTCCCGACCTCGTCGTCATCGATGGCGGACGCGGGCAGGTCGCCGCCGCGCTCAAGGCGTTCGTCGGGCTGGAGTGTATGCCGCCGGCCATCATCGGCCTCGCGAAGAAGCAGGAGACCATCATTTTTCCCGACGAAAAGAAACCGCTCAACCTGCCCCCCGGCAACCGGGGGCTGAACCTGCTGCAGCGGCTGCGCGATGAGGCGCACCGCTTCGCCAACACCTACAACGCGGATCTCCGCTCGCGGAAGATCAAGGAAAGCATTCTCGACGATTTTCCCGGCCTCGGTCCGGTCCGCCGCGTCGCGCTGCTCGCGCACTTCGGTTCGCTCGACAAACTCCGCGCCGCCACCGCGGAGCAGATCGCCGAAGCCCCCGGCTTCGGCAAAAAATTCGCCGGCGAGTTGCACGCCTTCTTGGCGAGCGCCAAGTAGGCTTACTTTTTCAGACGAACGATAAACGCCAGGAGCCGGTCCGGCAGGAGCCATTTCAGGAACAGGAATATCTTGGCGTGGAACGGTCCGCTGTAGCGCGGGGCGGGGTTGTCGCTAGCCAGCGCGTCCTCGACCAGCCGGGCGATGTCGTCGGGCACGCCGGCGATGCGGCGCATGGTCTTGGTGCCGGCCTGGTAACCCTTGTAGAACTCCGCGTAGGGCCCGGCGTTCTCCACCACGCCGGCGGAGGCCTTGTCGGCCGCCTCGATGAACTCCGTGGCGATGAACCCCGGCCGGATGAGCGTCACGCGCACGCCGAACGGCTTGAGTTCGCCGCGCAGTCCGTCGGTGAGCGCCTCGAGCGCATGCTTGGTGGAATCGTAGATGCTGGAGAGTGGGCGGGCGATCCTGCCGGCCACCGAGCCGATGTTGACGATGCAGCCGCTGCCGCGTTCGCGCATCGCCGGCACCACAAGCTGGGTGAGCGCGATGAGCGAAAAGATGTTCGTCTCGAAGTTTTTCCGGATCAATCCGACCGGCACCAGTTCCACCGGGCCGCGTGTGCCGTAGCCG
>DATFUQ010000162.1:0-10879 GCA_035260745.1 Lacunisphaera sp.
GCCGGCGGCTCGCCGGTAAATTCAGCGGCGAGCAAATTGGCCCGGGCCACATCACCGACGTAGATGAAATCCCGGATCTGCTCCCCGTCGCCATAGATGGTCGGGGCCTGCCGCCGCAGGGCGAGATCCAGGAAGCGCGGAACGACCGCGGCATAGTCGGATGCCGGATTTTGCCGCGGACCATAGACATTGAAGTAGCGCAGGCTGATGACGGAAAGCCCGCGCGCTCCAAACTGCGCGGCCAGCGTTTCGCCCGCCAGTTTGGTCGCGGCGTAGGGAGAGGTTGGCGCCGGAGGCAGACCCTCGTGCTGCGGATCGCCTGGCGCGTCGCCGTAAACGGCGCAGGAGCTAGAGAACACGACACGGCGCACGCCGGCCGCCGCCGCGCCCGCGAAGACGTTCCGGGTTCCATCCACGTTTATCTCCTTCGCCAGTTGGGGCGATTTGATGGATTCGATGACCGAGACCAGGGCGGCGAGGTGGAAGACTGAGTCAATCCCTGCGCACGCGTCTCGCACCGTGGTGGCATCGCGTATGTCGCCGGAGATGAATTCCAAGTGCTGATGCCCCGCGGGTAGGTTTGCGATATTGCCGCTGCTGAGATTGTCCAGCACCCGCACTCTCCAGCCTTTCGCCAGTAGCAGATCAGCCAAGTTGGAACCAATAAACCCCGCACCACCGGTGATGAGCGCCGATAAACCGGTGGGCGGAACACAAGCAATGGGGTCGCGAAGTTTGGTCGGATTGGCCGGCATCGTGGGTTAAATATTATGGGAGCCCGGCAAACGGGCCGGAAAGCACGCGCCAGCGGAAGAGGTGTTTGTAGAGCGTGCGGAGAAACATCAGTTCTGTGACCGCGCGCGCGCGATGGCCCGGTGATAGCTGGCAACCTGGGCCGCGACGACCCGGTCGGCCGTGAAATGCTCAAGCACATGCCGCCGGCCGGCTTCCCCCAGCGCCTGCCGGCGGGCCGGATCTGCTAGCAGGTCAAGCAGGGCGCGAGCGATGGCGTCGGGCCGGTGGGGCGGTACGAGCACGCCGTAGCGGCCATTGCCGAGGATTTCCGCCATCCCGCCGTTCGCACTGCCAAGGACGGCGCGGGCTGCGGCCAGACCCTCGCAGCAGACGAGGCCGAAGCTTTCCCAGTGGCTGGGCGCCGCCAGAATGTCGGTCTCGGCCAAGAGTCCGCGGATTTCACCGGGCGGACGCGGGCCCAAGAACTCCACGGTGGCGGCGTTCCGGTCGAGGCGCGCCTGCAGGAATGTCTGGATGTCTTGGCCGGATGGACCATGGGGCATCGAACGTCCCACGAACCGGAAGCGGGCTTGGGGATTTTGGGCGAGCACGAGGGGAATGGCGTCGGCGAGGTCAATCACGCCTTTGCGTTCTTCGAGCCGCCCCAGGTAGGTGATCCGGTTGGTGGTGCCTCCGGTGGAAATTTGCAGCAATTCAGGTCCAGGCCCGTAAGGATATGGGAAGACGGAAATCCGATCTTGGTCGAGCGGGGCCCACTGCAGGGCTGCATTGGCGACAGCCTGTGAAGGCGCGGCGATCTCGTCGGCTAGGCGCAGGGCCGCCAGCTCGGCCTGGGCGGCGGCTTGCTCCCGGATCGGCACGGTGCGCGGCCATTGGCCCCGCCGCAGCGCGCCGAGCGTCATGCGCAGTCTTGGCCAACCGGCTGGCGGGTGAGCATGCAATTCGTCGATGACGAAGCGCGGCGTATGCAGTTTCACCACGTAGGGAAGTTCCGGCAGGGCCCGTTTGATCTCGAGGGCGGAAGCGTCGAAGTCCGTGCCCTCGATGACATCAAAGGGCAGTGCGCGATGCTCGGTAAGAAAGGGAAGCACCACCGCGGAGCGGAATTCCTGGTCGCGGCCGGTCGCGATCCGGTGGAGCTGGCCGCCACCCGGCAGGCGGGCCCGCGAGGACGAGCCCGTGCTCCCGGCGAAGACCTGCACTTCGTGGCCGGCGCGGGCCAGCAACACTGTAACCTGGGCCAGGTAGGTGCCGATCCCGCCGCCGCCAGTTTCGGGAGGATACTCGTGACTGACCAAGGCAATCCGCATCAGGGGGCGCTCCCGAGCCGTGCTACTTGCCTTTGCCAATGCGCGGTCAGCTCCGCGGTCAGGGCATGCGGATCCCGGGCGCGTTTCAGGCGCTCGCGATAAAGGCGGGCGGAATCGCGGCATTCCACCGGCGTCATGGCCGCAATCCGGCGGAGGTCACGCCGCAGGCTGCCGGATTCGAGCGGCAAGACCAACTCACGCAATTCGGCCGGGAACGCCGCGGGAGCCCGGCCGACCGGCACACAACCGGCGTAGGCGCATTCCGAATACTTCAGGAATTCCAGGCTGTCCCGACTGGGCTCGAGATACATGAAAAGATGGGCGGCGAGGAACCCGAGGAAGCTGTCGCCGGTGACCGTGTGTCGGGCGACTTGTCCGATGTCCGGATAGCCGGGATGCGGCAGCACGCTGATCTTGCGGGCCGCCCACCAATGGCGGCGCATCGCGCGCAGCATGGCCGACCGCTCGGGATAGAAGTCGGGATGCACCGCCCCGCTGAAAGCGAGGAATCTTGCCCTCCCGTCCGGGTCGAGCGGCAGCTCCCGTTCGCTTTCGTAGGCGTAGGGGAGGTGCAGGTAAGCGTCAGGCCGGCTCAGCTCCCGGAGGAGGGCGGTCAGGCCGGTCGCCTGATAGGGACCGATGAAGCAGACGTTCGGCAATTTCGTGAGGCTCAGCAGCCAGCGATAATAGGGATGCCGGATGTTCTCCCAGTAAGGGTCCACGACCTTGACGTAGACGGGGTGGCGACCAAGCGCGGGCATGAGCCGGCTGATCTCCGCCATTTCCTCGTCCGTGACCCGGTTATCGATCAGGGTCGGACCGAAGGGCGCGGTGTCGGGCAAGCGGGACAGGGCCGCGGTCGGCCACTTGTGCCGTTGCGCGTAACCGGGCCCGGCGTCGGCATGGATCGTCTTTTCGTAGGCGAATTTCTCCGAGAGAAGATATAGAATCTGGCTCATCGGCCTCACGGAGCGGAGGGACCCGGGGTGTGGCTCCAGTCGTGGGGCAGGAAGAGGATGCCCTCGCCGGCCGGAGAAAGCTTGCCCACCCCGTAATAATCGCCGTCCTGCGAGTGCACCGTGATCATATTGCGGATCCATTCCACGGTCGGCCCGTGCCAGGCATGCACGTAAACGTCCACCGTCAGCCTGTTCTCCCGGAACGGCCAGGCGGGCACCACGCATTCGATGCGACCCTCCGCCCCGGGTTGGATGTTCGTTTGCGGCGAATAGGCGCTCCACAGGTTGACGATCTTGTCGTCGTTGAGGCGCACGGTGAGAGTGACCCCGAGGCCATAGGGGAATTTTTCGGGATTCTTGCACCGATAATGCATCACGAACTGGCACGGCTGGCCGGCGATCAGCGTCGGCTCGCTGGATCCATTGGCCTCCAGCCTGAGGATACTGAAGTCTTCGCTTGATTCGAGCACTTGGCCGCCTTGGCCGCCGGCCCGGTTGCCATCGCTCAGGTAGTCCGCGATGACCGCCGCGGATTCACCGCTGCGCGCCACCTGGCCATTGCACAACCAGATGCATCGGCCGCACAGATTTTGCACGGCGGGCAGCGTGTGGCTGACGAGCAGCACGGTGCGGCCTTCCTGGCTGGCAACAGCTTGCATCTTGCCCAGGCATTTTTTCTGGAACTGGGCGTCGCCGACGGCGAGCACCTCGTCCACAATGAGAATCTCGGGCTCCAGATGCGCGGCGACGGCAAAGGCCAGCCGCACATACATGCCGCTGGAGTAGTGCTTCACCTGCGTGTCGAGGAAGCGCTCCACCTCGGCAAAGGCGACGATCTCGTCGAACTTCCGCTGAATTTCCACGCGGCTCATGCCGAGGATGGCGCCGTTGAGAAAGATGTTTTCCCGGCCGCTAAGTTCGGGGTGAAAGCCGGTGCCGACCTCGAGCAGGCTGGCGACACGGCCGCGGATGGTGGCCCGGCCGCTGGTCGGCTCGGTGATGCGGGAGAGGATTTTCAGCAGGGTGGACTTGCCGGCGCCGTTGCGGCCGATGATGCCGACGACATCGCCCTGGCTAACTTCGAACGAGACATCGCGCAGCGCCCAGAATTCCTCCGCGTTGGCTCCGGCGCCGTCTGTCCCGGTCAGCCGCCGGCCCAGTTCGCGAAACTTTTGCGTGAGCGAATCGCGCAGCGTGTCCGACCGCTTCTCGTGCGAGAGATAGTAGCGCTTGCCGAGGTTTTCGACGCGGATGACAGGCTGACTCATGGGGTGGGGGGCGGCGGGGGCTTGGCAGACAAATATTTCGCCTGTTCCTCGGCAACCGCGACGCGTTGCGGCGCCGGCCCATACCGGGCTTCCATCAGCGGCCGCAAGCGGCGGTCCACCCCCAGACCAGTTTTCCAGCGGGAGGATTGCAGTTGGAGGCTGAATAGTTCCGCTTCTTCCAACCAGCGCACGCGTTCGGGCATCGTCATATTGGCGCCGATCGCCAAGGCGGCACGTTCGGCCTCCTCGAAGGTTACAAATGGATTGGATTCACTCATGCTTGGGAGGGAGGTCATGCACGAGACGGATTTGGCTGATGTCAGCCAGATCCTGGGGCCGGCCAGCCTGACGCTTGAGCTCGAAAAGTGCCGGCAAACTCACAAAGTTGGCGGGCACACCTTCCGCCACTTCCTGGCGCGTGACACGCCGCCACTCCTGTTCGAAGTCGAACGGTTCCCGCACGAAGATGTCGATGGGCGTCTCGATTCGTGTGTCGCACCAAAGGGGGAAGACCACCATGCCTTTCTCCGTGATCCATTGCTCCCGCAGCGTTCCATCGGCAAACTGCTCGGCGCTCACCGGCTGCTTGGACCGGTAGCCGAGCCGGGCGAGGGCTTCAAGTCCACGCAAGATGTTGCTGCGCTCCAGTTGGAGGACGAGGTCAACGTCATTGGTGTAGCGCAGGTAGCCGTAGGCGTTCACGGCCAGACCGCCAACTATGATGTAGCGCGCCTCAGCGCTGTTCAATGCCTGGACGATATCGGCAAGATCCTTGGCTTTCATGGCAAAAAATAATCGAAGAGTTCAGATCATATCCGCAAAGCCGCGCTCGGTGCGGCGGAAATACCAGAGGCCGGAAACGAGCAGCAGAAGGGTCATGCCCGTGGAGATCGCGAGGTTGACGGGCTGAACAGCCGGTTCGCCGCGCAGCAGGCACCAGCGGAAGCCGTCGATCGCCCCCACCATCGGGTTCAACGAGTAAACGAGCCGCCAGTTGGGCAGGTTGGTCGAGCTGAAACCGACGGGGGAAAGGAACAGGCCGATCTGCAGGAGGAAAGGGACGACAAAGCGGAAATCGCGGTATTTCACGGTGAGCGCCGTGAGCCAGAGTCCGGTGCCGATCGCCGTGAGCAGCGTGAGCACAATGAACACCGGGAGGAAAATAATACGCCAGTCAGGGGCGAACTGCCACCAGAGGCACAGGCTGGTGAGCAGCACCAGCACGACAACGAAATCGATGAGCGCGACGGCGATTGAGGCGAGGGGCACGATCAGGCGCGGAAAATAAACCTTCGAGATGAGGTGCGTGTTCGCCACCAGGCTGCTGCTGGCGTTGGAGAACGCGGCGGAGAAAAGCTGCCAGGGCAGCAGGCCGCAAAGCACGAGCAGCGGGTAGGGCGCATTGCCGGCGGGCATCCCGGCCAGTTTGCCGAAGATGAAGGTGAACACCACGAGTGTGACCGCAGGCTGGATCAAAGCCCAAAGCACACCCAGCGTCGTTTGCTTGTAGCGGACCTTGATGTCGCGCCAGGCGAGAAAGCCGAGCAGCTCGCGGAAACGCCAGAGGTCCGCCCAGTAGTGGCGGCTGGAGCGGCCGGCCTCCAAGATGAGTTCGGGAGTGTCGTCGGAGGCCATGCTAGTGGAAGGCGGGGAAAGCAAAGGTGTCGGCATGACGGCGCACAACCTCCGAATCGTGCGGGTGGCGCACCAGACCGGCCGCCACGACGTCCTCGCAGGCGGCGGGCTCAAAACTGGGTGAGACCATGCCGGCTACGCACATGGGGGTAAGACACCAAGGATGGCTTCGCAGCGTCGCTTCCCGACCACGGAGGCGGCGAGGTTCAAAATAAGTTCGTCCACTCGCAATCGATGGCCCGTTTCGGGCCGACAATATTCAACAGCAAGGCCCGGCGCGTAGCAATGTCGATTTCCCGCAAAGCCTTAAAGACAAATAGCTTTGCTGACTTCCGCCGCCTTGCCTGCCGAGGTCAGCAGAGCCACCAGATGCAGTCCGAATTCCATCGCGGTGCCCACGCCTCGCGAAGTGGTGATTTTTCCGTCCGTGACGATGCGCTCCTTCGCCAGGATGGCCGGCAGCTCGTTCGCCACGGAAAAATGCGCCGTGTAGCGCTTGCCCGCGAGAAGCCCGCAGTCGTTCAACACCGTGGGTGCCGCGCAGATGGCCGCGAGCCAGCGACCGGTGGCATGCTGCGACAGGACCAGTTCGCGCACGCGCGGATCGGCCCGCAGATTTTTCACGCCGGCTCCACCGGGCAGGAACAGCAGGTCGAAAACCCGGCCCTGCACCGCCGACAACGCCGCGTCGGCGTGGGCCGTGATCCCGCTGCGCCCGGTCGCGTGGCGGTTTTCGCTGAGCGAGGCGATCGTGACGTCAATTTCCGCCCGTCGCAGCAAATCGACCGGGGCAAGCGCCTCGATTTCCTCGAAACCATCGGCCAGCAGGACGAGCACAGTGGGCATACAGCAGAGTTAACCACTAATTGGCACTAATGGGACACTAATTTTCAGGGCTCTGCTGCTTGGTTGAGATTAGTGAGGCATTAGTGTCCATTAGTGGTTTCAAATCATGGTTTCACTTCACGGCAAAAGGCTCGTCATCTTCGGCTGCGGCTATGTCGGCTCCGCGCTGGCGCGCGCGGCGGTCACGGCCGGCGCCCGGGTCGAGGCCTTGACGCGCAATCCGGAAAAAGCGGCGGCCTTGCGGACGCAGGGTCTGGCCAATGTGGTGGTGGCGAACCTGTCGGCCAGCGACTGGCATGGGCAAATCGCCGGCGGAGCTGATTACGTGGTCAACTGCGTCAGCTCCGGCGGACCGGGCACCTATCGCCATTCGTATGTCGGCGGCATGCAGTCGATTCTCGCCTGGGCGGGGACGGGGGGCACTCCGGTCGGCACGATGCTCTATACCAGCAGCACGTCGGTTTATCCGCAAGGCGGGGGCGCGCCGGTGGATGAAACGGCTGAAGCGCCCGGTGCGACGCCCAATGGCGCCATCATTCGCGAGTCCGAGTTGCTCTTGGCCAGCGCCCCGGCCACCGCGATCCGGCGCTGGTTTATCCTTCGGCTCGCCGGCATCTATGGGCCGGGCCGGCATCACTTGCTGGATCAATTGCGCGCCGGCGCGACTTCGCTCAACGGTTCCGGCGCGCACCGGTTGAACCTGGCGCATCGCGACGACATCGTTGCGGCAACTCTGGCCTGCCTCACTGCGCCGGCTTCAGTCGGCCGGGAGATTTTCCATGTGACAGATTCCGCGCCAGCCATGCGGGAGGAAGTGGTGCGCTGGCTGGCGGAGCGCCTGGGCCGGCCGGTGCCGGCGTTTGACGGCGGAACCACGGCGCGCCGGGGCGGGGTGCCGATGCCGGACCGGGTCATCTTGAACGAAAAAATCCAGCGGATGCTCGGCTGGCGGCCGCAATACCCGGATTACCGTGCAGGCTTCGAGGCCATCCTGCGCAGCCCCTGAGTGGTTTTGTGTTTGCTTCGCACCTTGCTGAGCCAATTTTCACCCGAACCCCTTCAAAATCATGGCCGGCGTAGGCAAACTCCTCAAACAAGCCCAGAAAATGCAGAAGCAGATCGAGACGATGCAGTCATCGCTCGAGACGCGCGAGATCGACGTGTCGAGCGGGGGCGGCGCCGTGCAGGTCAAGGTCAACGGCGCCGGCAAATTTCTCGCCTTCAAGCTCGACCCGGAATTCCTCAAGGAGGATCCGAAGCTGGTCGAGGAAACGATCCTCCAAGCCGTGCAGGAGGCCGCGACCAAGGCAAAGGAGCTGAACGATGCCGAGATGCAGAAAATCTCCTCCGCCTTCCAGATGCCGGGGATGTTCTGAGGGTCGCCGATGACGCCCGCGCTCGAAACCCTGCAGAAACAGCTGAAGCAGCTCCCGGGCATCGGTTATCGCTCGGCCGAGCGCCTCGCCCTGCACCTGCTGGTGGAAAAGCCGGCACGCCTGCCCGAGCTGGTCGCGGCGTTGCTGGCCGCGGAGAAAAATGTCCGCCGCTGCGCCGTGTGTGGCAACCTTTCCGAAGCGGAGCACTGCCCCATCTGCACCGACGAGCGCCGCCGCACCGGCCAGGTGTGCGTGGTGGAATACGTGCAGGACCTCGCGGCCATCGAGCGCTCGGGGGCCTATCGCGGCCGCTATCACGTCCTGCACGGCAAACTGTCGCCCATCCGCGGTGTGGCACCGGAGGATCTCAATTTCAGCGCATTGCTGCAGCGCATCATGTCGGGAGAAATCACCGAGCTCATTCTCGCTCTCTCGAATGACGTCGAGGGCGAGGCGACCTGCCATTACCTGACCGAGCGGCTGCCCAAATCAGGCGTGAAGGTGACGCGCATCGGCTTTGGCCTGCCCAGCGGCGGCGGCGTGCTCTATGCCGACGCCGTAACGCTCAAGAGTGCGCTGGAGGCGCGGCGGGATTATTCGTGAAGTTGGTGCGGGCGGAGGGAATCGAACCCTCTTCTCATGCTTGGGAAGCACGCATAATACCGGTATACTACGCCCGCGGAAAACTGGGCTGCATCAAAACAGGCGGTCGGGCCAAATCAAGCTTCGGCCGGCGCGATTTTGTCAGAGGTCGGCTTTGACCGTCTCGGAGCTGAGGTCGCGCCAGCGCGCAATGACACGGCTGGCGATGTCATCCGGGGCGAGGCCATTGGCGGCGCGAAGGACATCGACGCTGCTGCCGTGCTCGATGAACTTGTCGGGCCAGCCGATCCGCTCGACCGGCGTGGTGCAATGCGCCTCCTGCAGGGTTTCGAGCACCGCGCTGCCGAAGCCGCCCGCCAGCACATGGTCCTCCAGGGTGACGATGAGCGGGACAACCGCGGCCTGGCTGAGGAGGAGATTGCGGTCGAGGGGCTTGGCGAAGCGGGCGTTAACGACGCCGACGGAGAGTTGCTCCTCGCGTTCGAGCCGCTGGGCCAGGCGGAGCGCCTCGGGCACCATGTTGCCGAGCGCCCAGAGGATGATCTGGGTGCCGACCTTGAGCACCTCGGCCTGGCCGACGGTCAACAGGGCGGGCTCGGCCTTGATGGGGGCGCCGGCGCCGGCGCCGCGCGGGTAGCGGATGAAACCGGGGCCGGACAAATGCAGGGAGGTGTGCAGCATGTCCACGAGCTCGTCCTCGTCCTTCGGCTGCATCACGACGGCGTTCGGCACGCAGCGCAGGTAGGCGATGTCGAACAGGCCGTGGTGCGTCGGGCCGTCGTTGGGCGAGAGGCCGGCGCGATCCAGGCAGAAGGTCACGGGCAGGTTCTGCAGGCAGACGTCGTGGATGACCTGGTCGTAGGCGCGCTGGAGAAAGGTGGAGTAGATGGCGCACACCGGGCGAAAGCCCTTCGTCGCGAGCCCGGCCGCGAAGAGCACGGCGTGTTCCTCGGCAATGCCGACGTCGAAGAACTGTCCCGGCACCTCCTTCGCGAGCAGGGAGAGGCCGGTGCCGCTGGGCATGGCGCCGGTGATGCCCAGCACCTTGGGATCCTGCCGGGCGAACCGCGCGAGCGCCGCGCCGAAGACATCCTGGTAATTCGGCGGCGTGCCGGGAATGGGGCGCACATTCTCGCCGGTGACGGGGTCGAACGGGCTCGCGCCGTGGAATTTCTCGGGCGAGTTGATCGCGGCGTCGAGGCCCTTGCCCTTCTTGGTGAGCACGTGGATGAGCACGGGCACGTCGCAGTGCTTGGCGAACTCCAGGTTCTTCACCAGCGCGTCGAGGTTGTGGCCGTCGACCGGGCCGAGGTAGCGCAGGCCGAATTTCTCAAAGAGCGACGACTCGACGAAGAAGTCCTTCGTCTCGCGCTTCCACTTCATATAGACGCGGTTCATCTCCACGCCGGTCGGGAAGCTGCGGAACCAGGCCTCCACGTCGTGGTGCAGCTTGTTGTAAGTGGGGCTGGTGCTGATCCGGTTCAGGTAACGGGCCATGGCGCCGACGTTCTTGGCGATCGACCACTCGTTGTCGTTGAGGATGACGATGAGGCGCTTGGTGGAGCTGACGACGTTGTTGAGCGCCTCCAGCGTGACGCCGCAGGTGAAGGCGGCGTCGCCGCAGACCGCGACGACGTGCTCGTCCGTGTTGCGCAGGTCGCGCGCCGTGGCCATGCCGAGCGCGGCGGAAAGGGCGGTGCCCGCGTGGCCGGCGCCGAACGCGTCATGCGGACTCTCGGCCCGGTAAAGGAAACCCGACGCGCCGCCGCTCTTGCGGAGCCTGGCCATGAATTCACCCTGCCGGCCGGTGAGCAGCTTGTGCACGTAGCCCTGGTGCGCGACGTCGAAGACCAGCTGGTCCTCCGGCGTGCTGAAGACACGGTGCAGCGCGATGGTGAGTTCCACGACGCCGAGGTTGGGACCGATGTGGCCGCCGTTCCGCGCGGTGATCTCGATTAGCTTCTCGCGGATCTCCGCGGCGAGCTGCGGCAGTTGTTCGGGCGCGAGGGCCTTGACATCGGCCGGGCCGGTGATGCGGGACAGGAGGGTGGGGGCGGACGGGGAAGTGTTCATCGATGGGCGGAGGCGGACCGGCGGTTATTCCGAGCGGCTGGATTCATACGGCT
>DATFUQ010000163.1:0-2300 GCA_035260745.1 Lacunisphaera sp.
GGGGTGCGGATCGGCGCCGGCACGGTGATTCGCGAATACGTGACGATCAACCGCTCCATTCATCCGGGCCGGGCCACGGCCGTGGGTGCCCGCTGTTTCCTGATGGCCAGCTCTCACGTCGGCCACGACAGCGCGGTGGCGGACGACGTCGTGCTGGCGAACAATGTCATGCTGGCCGGCCACGTGCACGTGGGCAGCCACACCTTCCTCGGCGGCGGAGCCGGCTTCCACCAGTTCTGCCGCATAGGCGAAGGCGTCATGGTCAGCGGGCTGGCCCGCATCGCGCTGGATATTCCTCCCTTCGTTATGGCGGCCGAGCGCAACGAAGTCATCGGCCTCAATCTCATCGGCATCAAGCGCCGCGGCCTTGGGCGCGACGCCGTTGGCGAGATCAAGGACGCCTTTCGCGCCGTCTATTTCACTGCGGGGAACATTCGCGAGGTCGCGCGATCGGCCCTGGCCGGCAGCGCGTTCAAGACCGCCGAGGCCCGGCAGTTCCTGACCTTCTTCACCGAAGGAAAGCGCGGTTTTGCGCGCGCGCGCCGCGAGGCAATGGCGGGGGACGGCGATGGCGAATAAACTCGCATTCACTTGCGGCGACCCGGCCGGAATCGGCCCGGAGATCATCGCGGCCTGGCTCGCCGCGCATCCGGCGGAGGCGGGCGGCGTGGCCGTCATCGGGCCGGCCCGCTGGCTGGAGACCCTGCCCGCATCGGCGGCAAAAATTCCGGTGGGGCTCGAGGAATTTGCGGCGACACCGGGCCAACCGGACGGCGAAGGTGCGCTGGTCGCCTGGGCCGCCCTGGAGCGCGCGGCCCAGGGCTGCAAGGCCGGCGAATTTTCCGGCGTCGTCACCGGCCCGGTCAGCAAGGAGCGGCTCGCGAAGATCGGCTACGGTTTTTCCGGGCAGACGGAATTTTTTGCCGCCCGCTGGGGGGGTGACCCGATCATGGCGTTCTGCGGCGGCAAATTGCGCCTGGTGCTGGCGACGTGGCATGTGCCGCTCCACCAGGTCGCGCGTCTGCTCGGGCCGCATCTGTTGCATCGCACGGTCGCGGCGGCCGACACGCTCGCGCGAATCGAGGGCATCGCGCAACCGCGCATCGGGGTGTGCGGACTCAATCCGCACGCCGGGGAGGGCGGGCTGCTCGGTTACGAGGAGCGCGACCTGCTCAATCCGACCCTCGGGCACCTCCGCGCGGAGTATCCCGGACTTTCGCTTTGCCAGCCGGGTGACACGCTTTTCGCGCGCGCGCTGCGCGGCGAGTTCGACGTCGTTATCGCGCTTTATCATGATCAGGGTCTGGCGCCGCTCAAGGTGATCGATTTTGACGAGGCGGTGAATGTCACGCTCGGCCTGCCGTTCGTCCGCACCAGCGCCGACCACGGCACGGCTTTCAGCCTGGCAGGGCAGGGGAAGGCCAGCCCGCGCAGCTTTACCAACGCCGTCACGGTGGCGCAGCGCTTGATAAAATCCCGTTCCGGAGCATGACTGTCCCCGTGTCCATCACTGCCACCAGCTCCACGCTCCCTGAGGGAGTGCGCGAGGGGAATGAAAACCTCGTGCGCCTGACCGCCGACGCCGGGGCCAAGATCGCCGCGCTCATCGCGCGCGAGCAGCAGGGCGAATACCTCCGCATCGCCATCACCGGCGGCGGCTGCAACGGTCTCAGTTACAAGCTGAAGTTTGCCCCCGAGGCGCGCCGGGGCGACATCCTTGTCCGCTCCGCCGGCGTGCCGGTGGTGGTGGACCCCAAGACGGCACTCTACCTGAAGGGCACGCTGCTCGATTACTCGGACCGGATGGTCGCCGGCGGCTTCAAATTCTCCAATCCCAACGCCAAGGCCAGTTGTTCCTGCGGGGAAAGCTTCAGTGTATGAGGAAACCACGGCCGGCCGGACGGATGGGCGGGCAACTGGTCGCGCCTGCGGCGGGAGTTTCAGCGTCTGATCCGGCCGTTTTTCCCTCTGAATAATAGGTGTTGTCATCACCTCCGTTAGAGGCAAAAACAGCCCCCCGACCAAACTGACCAGCAATCCTTCCCACCTGAATGGCACTACCTTCCTCTTCGCCCGGCGGCCGCCCCCCGTATAACCGCGACCCGCGTCGCAACAACGATCCCTTCGCCGCCATCCGCCGCAACATGCGGATCAAGTCGCCCCAGGTCCGCGTTATCAGTCCCGAAGGCCGCCAGCTCGGCATCATGGATACGCAGAAGGCCATCGCGCTCGCCCTGCAGTTCACCCTCGACCTGGTGGAGGTCGCCGCCACCGCCACGCCGCCGGTCTGCCGCATCATG
>DATFUQ010000164.1:0-6570 GCA_035260745.1 Lacunisphaera sp.
CCGGCGGGTGAATGTGTTTCGTGTGAGCCCGCTGCATGAAAGTCACCGGACTAGCCATTGTGCCGCCCCCTGCGGCCGCCGAACTGCCCAAGGTAACCCCCGAGTTGCTCGCCTCCGTCCTCGCCCGCTACTCGCGGAGCAATCAGGGCATCGGTGCCATCCTCGACAAGGTGGACCTCGCGAATCCCGACGCATCGATTGACCGCATCCTCAACTTCGTCGATTACGGCCATGCCTCCATCGGCGGCTTGACCGGCGGCCTGGCCATCGCGCTCGACGATGTGTCGATGTGGCTGGCGTATAAAATTTTCGAGCTGGCGCAAATGGCGGACGGGCAGGAGTCGAGCACGCGCTACATCACCATGGCCGCGACAAACCTGCCGACGCCGGAGGAGCTGGGCATTCCGGCGGACCTCGCACCGCGCTGGTCGGCGCTGATGGCGAAGGCGTTCGCCGCCTACCACGCCGAGTATACGCGACTCGACCAGCTGGCGCTGGCGCAGCCAAATCTCGTGCGGCTGCCGAAGGACGCGAAGCCGGCCGTCGTCAACCGGCTGCGCAAGAACTATGCGCTGGACCGGGCGCGCTATTTCATCCCGCTCGCGACGCGCACCAATCTCGGCCTTGTCCAGAGCTCGCGCATGTGGGCCGTGACGGTGAAGCACCTCGACTCGCTGCCGATGCCCGAGGCGCGGGCGGCGGCGAAATTGATCCGCGACGAGCTGTTGAAGCAGTCGCCGCGGCTGATGCGCCACAGTTTCGCCGAGAAATCATTCGCGGCGCAGGCGGAGCAGGAGCTGGCGGAGAGCCTGAAGCTCGGCCTGGCCCGGCTCTCGACCAAGCCGCTGCCCGACGAGGTGTGGGTGAAGGTCGAGCGCGACACCCCGCCGTGGCTGCGCGAGGAGCAACCGGTGGCCGAGGCGTTGAAGCACCGCGCCAACCGTTACGGCCATCAAGGCAAGGCCACGCGCCGGATGCGGGTGAGCTTTGCCTGGAACAACATGGCGATCGCCGAGCTGCGCGACCTGAACCGCCATCGCACCGGCCACCGCTACACGCCGCTGATCCAGGCCGGCTTTTACCTGCCGCCGGAAATCGCCCATGCTTCGCATCAAGGTTTGTTCGACGAGCAGGCGGCGCTGACCCGCGAGCTGATGGCGCGCGGTTCGCCGGCGTATGTGTATTCGCTGCTGCTCGGCGCACAGACGCCGTTTGAGCACAGCACGCACGCTGACAAATTCATTTACGAGGCCGAACTCCGCACCGGCATGGGGGCGCACTACCGCTATGCCGAGCACCTCAGCGCGGCTTTACGGGAATTCACCCGGCAGGTGCCAGAGGCAAAAGACTGGGTCGTCGAGGGCACCGCCGAACCAGAATAGGCTTGCCGCTGTTTTACGGGCCGCGGAACATCAAAGTCGCTTGCCGTCCATGAGCACGAAACCCCGCTTCAAGCTGCTGCAATTCAATATGCAGTATGGCCAGATGTGGGATGACGCGTATCCGGATCACGCGCCCATCCGAGTGGATCTGACCCTGGACGAAATCCGCGCGCACAATGCCGACATCGTCATGTTGCAGGAAGTCGAGCAGGCGATGCCCGGCGGGGCTCAGGCCGACCCGCCGCCACACTACACGCAACTCAAGGCCGAGCTGAAGGGCTACGACAGTTATTTTTGCTACCCCAAGCCGGACCCGCGCGAGCTGCCCTTCGGGATCGGGCTGGCGATTTTCTCGAAAACCCCGCTGCGCGAGCATATCTGCCTGAACCTGCCGTCGCCGCCGGTAGAGTTCGATTTCTTCGGCGAGAAGAAAACCCCGACCGACCGGTTGCTCATCGGCGCCAGCACCACGATCGACGGTCACGCCCTGCGGCTGTTCAACACCCACCTGCTGGCGTTCTTCATGCTCAAGTCGAGCAGCGAGATGCATCTGAACCAGCGCAAGCTGGTCGAGGAGCAGCTGCGCAAGACGGCCGGGATACCGACGCTGCTCACCGGCGACTTCAACGTCAGTAAGCACGAGTCGCTCATCCACCAGTTTTCCGAGGCCGGCTTCCAGTCGGTGCAGTCGAAGGAAGTCACCTGGCGCCGGCGGCCCTACGTGCTCGACCACATTTTCTACAATGACTGGCTGAAGCCCACCGGCTGGTGGGTGAAACCCACGCCGGCCTCGGACCACCACGCGCTGTCGGCCGAGTTCGAGTTTACGCGGTAGGGCGGCACAACGCGGTCGCTGGATCCTTCACGTTGCTCAGGATGACAGGCATGGAGGATTAATATCCAATACGGGTCATTCTGAGCGGAGCGAAGAATCCAGTCAGGTTCTGACTTATTTCCCCCGCCGCACGCGCTCCTTCTCGGACTCGCGTTCCTCCTCCAGCCGGGCTTTTTCGCCGGCCATCTGCTTCCGGATCTTGTCCGCCTCGTCAAACTTCTGCGCGCCGAGCGCCGCGTTGAGCTGCTGTTGCAGGAAGATTTCCCGCTCGGCGGCCTTGCCCTGGTAGACGCGGTCGATTTCCGCGAGCCGCGCCTTTTGGGCGGCGGTGAGCGACGGGGCGGCGGCGTCGCTTTTGGCCAGGCGTTCCATGGCTAGTTCATAGGCGCTTTTCATGGTTTGATGATGAACCACGAAATACACGAAACACACGAAAGAAAATCACCGCCATTGTCCGGATTTCGTGTCATTCGTGTATTTCGTGGTTACCCTCCGAATCTCACGCCCAAAATGATGATCAACGCCAGCGCCAGCACGGGCGGCCAGTAGCCGCCATGGCGCCGCGACCAGCCGCCTGCCCGCCCAGCCAGCATCACGGCGGTCATGAATACGAGCGAAGCCGGCGCCAGCCAGTCCGCGGTGTAGTGCGCCTTGAACCAGACGCCGGGCAGTTCCATGCCGTGCTGCAGCAGCCAGTCCATGACGATAATCGTGACGGCCGCGGCGGAATTGAAGAGCACACTCAACGGGAACAGCCCCACGAGACCGGGCAGCAGGGAAATAAAGCCGGCCACAATCGCAAGCGAAGAGAGCGGGATGATGATGAGGTTGGCCAGCAGGGAACCCGGCGAGAAGACCTGGAAATAGCCGATGCCCGCCGGGGCGCTGGCCAAGAAGGCGGCCCAGCAGGCCGCCCCGGCCCCGATGAGCTGGCGGCCGCACCAGTTGATCGCCGTGTGTGGCCGGCGCCAGTCGGCTTTCGGCAGCAGGGCAAAGGGTTTCCAGCGTTCCAGCCATCGCTCGCCCAGCGGCACGCCCATCACCACCAGCGCGACCACGACGGTGTAGGACATTTGGAAGCCGGTGCTGAAAAGCTGCAGGGGGTCGAGCAGCAGGGTGACGAGCGCGGAGGCCGCGAGCGCCGCGAGGGCGTTGCCCGGCAGCCGGAAAACCTGCGAGACGAGCAGGAAGGCAATCATCAGGAAGGAGCGGACCGCCGGCGAGCTGGCCCCGGTGATTTCCACATAGAGCCAGAGAATCAGCAGGCTCAGCACCGCGGTGTGGCGCCGCGGCACCCGCAGCAGACCCAGCCCGCCATAAAGGGCCACCGCGATGACCCCGACATGCAGCCCGCTGACGGAGAAAATATGGAAGGTGCCGCTGCGCATGAAGGCATTCGTCTGCTCGGTGGACAGCACGGCCTTTTCCCCCAGCAGCATGGCGAGATAGATCGAGGTGGTGGACGGATGCCTAGCCAGGCCGCGGCGCAAAATCTCTTCAAGCCGGTCCTCGGTGCGGCTGAAGAAGCGCTGGAACCAGCCCGGCGGGGCGGCCTCGCTGATCAACTGGGCGCGGGTGAGTTTGTGGCGGATGCCGAGGCTGGCGAGGTAGTCATTGAAGCCGGCCCCGGCCGGTTCACGTGGCAGCGGCTCGATGACCCCGCGGATGAGATAGCGGCCCGAGCGTTGCGGCGGCACGCTGATCCTGCGGATGGCGGAATAATAAATCCGGCGGCCGGCCAGGTCGCGATCGGATTCGCCCGTGGCGGTGATCTCGCCCAGGCCGGTCAGGCTGCGGGCCGAGGGGGCGACCGGGAAGGCCTGCAGCACCCTGATCGTCACGATGATTTCGCGCGGAGGCCGATCCTCCCAGTGGTGCAACTGGGGCTGCCGGACATGCAGCAGCACAAAACCGCCCAGCCCGGCGGAAAGACTGAGCGACAAGCCCCACACCACGCGGCTGAGCCGACCGTCCTTGAGCGAAAACCACCCGGCGGTGACGGACAACCCGCCGGCAACCAGCGCCAGCGGCAGCAGGCCAAACGCCGGTGGGGGCCAGAGCTTGGCGGCGGTGAGCCCGGCCATCAACGGCAGAAGCAGCCACAGGAGGGGCGCGCGAAGGTGCGTGGCGGGCGAAGGCATTTTTGGGACTGCGCCTCGGCCCGAGCGGAGCAGCGAAGCCAAGCGAACAGCATTCCCCGTCGCCTTCAAACTTGTTTCTCCACCGGGGGAGCCACAATCTGCCCGGACTCATGGCGCGCCCGACAGACGACACCGATTCACTTTTTGGCGACGTGGCCCCGCGTCATGTCACGGTGCTGTCCGACCAGGTGGCCGCGCATCAACCCCTGGCCGCGCGGATGCGGCCGCGCCGGCTGGAGGAGATCGTCGGGCAGGAGCACATCCTGCAGGCGGGCAACCTGCTGCCGCGGCTGATCGCCAGCAACCGTTTCGGCAGCTTGCTGTTCTACGGGCCGCCCGGCTGCGGCAAGACCAGTCTCGCGGAGGTCATCGCCCGCGTGACCCAGAGCCGTTTTGTCCGCATCAACGCCGTCATGTCGAACGTGGCCGAGCTGCGCGAAATCCTCACGGCGGCGCGGCGGCAGCCCGAGGCCGCCACGATCCTGTTCATTGACGAGCTGCACCGGTTCAACAAGTCGCAGCAGGACCTGTTGATGCCCGACGTGGAGGAGGGCAGCGTGCGGCTGATCGGCGCGACGACGCACAACCCCGGTTTTTACGTGAATCCGCCCCTGCTCAGCCGCAGCCATCTCTTCCGGCTCGAGCCGCTCGCCCCGGCGGCCATTGCGGGCGTGCTGCGTCTGGCACTGGGGGACACCGGGCGCGGACTTGGCGCGCGCGGGCACTCCGCAAAGGACAAGGTGCTTGCCGACCTCGCGGTGCTCTGCGACGGCGACCTGCGCCGGGCGCTCAACGCGCTGGAGGTCATCGCGCTCAGCCTGCCCGAAAAGGCGGAGATCAGGGAGAAGGAGCTGGAACTCTTCGCCCGCGAACGCCGCATCCGCTACGATGCCGACGAGGACGAGCACTACGACACGATTTCCGCCTTCATCAAGAGCTGCCGCGGCAGCGATCCGGATGCGGCGATGTATTGGCTGGCGAAGATGCTGGCCGGCGGCGAGGACCCGCGCTTCATCGCCCGGCGGCTGGTCATCCTCGCCAGCGAGGACGTGGGCCTGGCCGACCCGCAGGCCCTGCCGCTGGCGGTGGCGGCGCACCATGCCTGCGATTTCATCGGGCTGCCCGAAGCCGAACTCACCCTTGCACACGCCACGCTCTACATCGCCACGGCGCCGAAGAGCAATTCCGCCACGCTGGCCCTGGCCGAGGCGCACCGGGTGTTGAAGGAGTCGCCGGTGCAGGCCGTGCCGCGGCCCTTGCGGGATAAGAGCGGCGCGGCCAGCAAGCAGGCCGGCCACGGCCAGGGCTACAAGTATGCGCACGATTTTCCCGAGAACATCAGCGACGAGGCCTATTTGGAGAAACCGCTCACATTATACACGCCGAAGACGGCGGGGTGGGAGGCGAAGATCGCGGAGCGACTGGCCCGGTGGCGCGAGTTGCGGGCTAAAATGGTTTTACCGAGGACTTAGGCTTTTCAGTGGCCCGCGCTCGCGGCGGGAGCTGCGGGCTAAAATCCGTCAAGCTGGCTCCTGAAAAACGGGGCATGATGCGCCCGGCGGGTGAATTACGTGCGAAATAGCACCCCTGGACCGGAGCAGGCCCAGCGGGGGCTTGCACGGACGGTCCGTTTGGCTAAAGTGCAGGCATGAAAACCAAGGTCGCATTCGTGGGTCTGTTATTTGTCGCCAGTCTGATGCAGGCTCAGCCTGCGCCTGCGCCTGCGCCCGCGCCCAAGCCCGCTGACCCCGCGACCCCGACGACACCCGCTGCCAAGCCCGAGGTGACGGCCAAAACCGCGCCCGACAAGACCCCGGCGGCAAAGGACAAGAAGGTGACCAAGGAAGAGCCGCCGCCCAAGATTCCTGGCGTAGAAATTGCCCGTCCGAATGGCACTTTTCTCGGGCTCGAGGTGGCCGGTGGGAACTTCAAACTCACTTTCTACGACAAGAAGAAAAAGCCCATGGCGGTCGACGTGACGCGGGGGATGGCGCGCTGGCCCAACAAGAAATCCGCCACCACCGGTGACAACCGCACAGTGCTCAACGGCAGCGGCACCTTCCTCGTCGGGGCCAAGCCCGTCGTCCCGCCGTTTGCCTTCAATGTCTACCTCACGCTCCTGCAGGGCGAAGGCGACGAGGCCAAGGCGGTGGAGAACTACGTGGTGCCGTTCCATGGTTAAACCAGCCCGGATTTGACAGCGGCGGGTGGG
>DATFUQ010000165.1:0-4685 GCA_035260745.1 Lacunisphaera sp.
TGAGGTCGGACCATTCCCCCAGTTCCCGTGATTCCGTCCGCCAGTCCGGCCCGACGCGGGCGAACTTCTCGCGCACTTGCGCCAGCTCACGGTTGAGGATGCCGCTTAGCACCAGCTCGCCGCCCGGCGCTACCGCCGCGCAAAGCTCGGCCGCAAAGTTCATCAGCACATCGGCTTGGATGTTGGCCAGAACCAACTCCGACGGCGGACCCGCCAACCCGGCAACCAAGTCGCTGGTTTTGAAATTCACCCGCCCCGCCAGCCCGTTCAGCCCGGCATTCCCCTCGCTGACACGAATCGCCTCGGGGTCGTTATCGAATCCTCTGACCGCGTTGAAGCCAAGCCTGGCCGCGGACAGCGCAAGGATGCCCGAGCCGCAGCCCGCATCAATGACGCGGCCCCGGGCGCCGCGCCGCGCCGCAAACGCCACCAACCGCTCCACCACCAGCCGGGTGGTCTCGTGGTTGCCCGTGCCAAACGCCATGCCCGGATCCAGCCACAGCACCTCCTCCCCCGCCGGCAGCACAAAGGTCTCGCGTTCCCACACCGGCACCCAGTTCAGCCGCCCGAATTTCCACGCCTTGAAATGCGCCTGGTAACTGTTTTTCCAATCTGCATCAGGCAGTTCGCGCACCACCGGCTCGCTCTTGGTCCATCCAGCGTCCGTCGCTCCGGCCAAATCCTTCCAAGCCGTCATCGCGGCGACCCGTGATTCGAAATACCCCGTGAGCCAGGCGCGGCTGGAGATTTTGTCCTCGAGCACCATGAGCCGCTGCTCCTCCCGTTCCGCCAGCAAATCCTCGAGTGCGAGCACGGCTTCTGGCGTCACCTCGACTTTGAGTTCGAAGACGGCCACGTTCACCTCGTGCGCTGGCTCAATCGCGCGATGACCGCGGGCAGCAACTGGTGTTCGGCCGCGTGCACCTTGGCAGTCAGCGTCTCAAATGTATCGCCGGGTTCCACCGGCACTTTCATCTGCTCGATGATCCGCCCGGCGTCCACCTCCAGTGTGACGTAGTGCACGGTGCAACCGGTGATTTTCACGCCGGCCCGAAACGCCTGGCCGATACCGTCCAGCCCGGTGAAGGCCGGCAGCAGACTCGGATGCAGGTTGATGATTTTCCCGGCAAAGGCCTCAAGAAAACCCGGCTTCAACACCCGCATGAAGCCAGCGAGCACCACCAGGTCCGCCTTCGCCGCCTTGATTGCCGCGATGAACCGTTCCTCGCCCGGCCCCTCCAGCTTCGTCTTGAACGGAGCCGGGTCCACGAACGCTGCCGGCACCCCGAAGCGCGGACCGAGTGCCAGAATGCCCACGTCGGGCTTGTCTGATAAAATCTGCACTACACGCGCCGCCCCCAGCTGGCCGGACGCCTGCGCCTGAAGGATCGCCTCCGCGTTGCTGCCCCGGCCTGAACCTAAAATCACGACTCGCATCGCTCCAATTAGGGCAAGCCCGGACCCGGAAGCACGCATTATTTCCGTCATCGCCGACAATTGCCTCGCGCACCCGGCTTGCCTTGCCGAGAAACGGCTTCACGCTTGAGACATGAAATCCGGCCGGGGATTCCTGGGCATTTTCGACAGCCTCATTGATCGCATCCTGTGCGTGCTGGGGGCCGTTTTGTTTTCCCAAGGCCCGGAGTTCATGCAGCAATACTTGCAACGCCTCGGCGGCCACCTCGACGAAGCCCGCCGTCAGCTCGCGGCCTTTCAAGACACCGCCACCAACACTGGCGTCACGCTCGACCAGTTCATCCATCAGACCGGCGCCAATCCTGATCCCGGTGTCGCCCGGCTGGGCGGGGTGATGACCGATACCGTGGAGCGCGTCAGCGCACTCCAGTCGGCCCACGATGCCCTGATGCACTCTTCGCTCTGGGCCCGCCCGTTTGTTTTTCTGCGTCATCTCGATCTTGAGATCACCCGCGCCACCGGCGCGATTTATAAACCCGCCGTGCCGACCACGCTGGAGGGTTTGGTCTACGCCCTGGCGGGAATGCTGGCTTTTCTCGCGCTCCACCACCTCGTCCTTAAGCGCGTGCCCGCCTTTTTCCGCCGGCAACCCGGCCCCGCCAAGGCGCCAGCCTGACTGCGGGTTCAGAAAAATTTCTTGGCCTTCTCAAAAAAGCTCTTGGCCATCGGCTGGTCGTTGTCACCGCTGACGCGGGCAAATTCCTCGAGGATCTTCTTTTGCTCCGAGCTGAGATGCGACGGGACCTCGACCTGCACCTTGATGAGCTGGTCACCGTGCGCGCCGCCGCGCAGATGTGGCATGCCGCGGCCCTTGAGTCGGAAAGTCGTGCCGGACTGCGTGCCGGTGGGAATCTTCAGCGCCGCCTTACCCTGCAGCGTCGGCACGTGGATGGTGCCGCCGAGCGTCGCGAGCGTGAACTTGATGGGGATTTCGCAAAACAGGTCGTCCCCCTGCCGCTCAAACACGTCATTGTCCTTCACGTGGACGACGATGTAGAGATCGCCCGCCTCGCCGCCCATCACGCCCGCTTCGCCGTTGCCGGCGGAGCGGAGCTTGTTGCCTGTGTCCACCCCGGGCGGGATCTTGACATTGATCTTGGCCGTCTCGTTGACGCGCCCCTCACCGCCGCACTTGGCACAGGGCCTCTCGATGCGCTGGCCGGAGCCGTGGCAGGTCGGGCACGCCTGCCGGACATGGAAAAACCCCCGCGAAGTTGTCACCTGGCCGGTGCCTTTGCAGGTTGGGCAAGTCGTGCGCTTGGAACCCGGCTCCGCACCGTTGCCATGACAATGGGCGCACTGGGTCAGCTTGCGGAATGAAATCTCCTTTTCGACGCCGTGCGCGGCCTCCTCGAGCGTGATCTCGATGTCGTAGCGCAGGTCGGAACCGCGCCCGGCACCGCCGTCATTGCCCTCGCCGCCGAAAAACTGGTCGAAGATGCCACCTCCCCCGCCACCTTGCTGGCCAAAAACTTCGCGGAAGATGTCGAACGGGTCATGGAAACCTCCGCCCCCGCCGCCAAAGCCCCCCGGCCCGCGTGGACCCGCACTCTGTTGGAAAGCGGCATGGCCGTAACGATCATAGGCCGCGCGCTTCTCCGGATCTTTCAGCACCTCGTAGGCCTCGGAGACTTTCTTGAACATCTCCTCCGCCTCCTTGTTGCCGGGATTTTTGTCCGGGTGATACTGCACCGCCTTCTTGCGGTAGGCTTTCTTCAGATCCTCCTCGGTGACGCCTTTCGCCACGCCCAGCAGCTCGTAGTAATCCTGTTTATGTCCGGTGGCCATGGATCAGGCTTTTCCTTCCTGGGCCGGGCCGCTGGACACAATCACGGAGGCCGGGCGCAGGAGCCGGCCGTTCAGGCTGTAGCCCGGGCGCACCACCTGCATCACATGCTCCTCCGCGATGTCGGCGCTGGGCTGGTGGGAGATGCATTCGTGGAAATTCGGGTCGAAACGCTGGCCGGCAGGATCGATCTCCTTCAAGCCGTGGCGGGCGAGTGTGCCCTTGAGTTGCTCCAGCACGGAAGTCACACCAGCAACAATCGCCTTCACATCACTCTGCTGGCACGCGGCGGCCAGCCCGAGCCCGAGGTTGTCGAGGACGGGAATCACGTCCTCCATCAGGCCGGAGGCGGCGAACTGCCTCAGTTCCTCCTTCTCCCGGATCGTGCGCTTGCGGAAATTCTCCAGGTCGGCCACGGCGCGGGTGTAGCGGTCGTAGCTGGCCGCCGCCGCCTGCCGGGCGGCCGCCAGCTGGTCCTCCGGCTTCGGGGCCGGATTGGCGGGGGCGGCTTGGGACGCGTCTTTGACTTCAGTTTCCGAGGGTTCGCTCATGAGAGACGAGCACCATAGCCTAAGGCTTCTTCTTATCAAGCGAGTCCAGCAGTCCTTTCAATTTTTCCCCGGTCTTCTTGGTGGCATCCTGCAGGGTGTTGCCAGCATCCTTGAGCAAGGCCGCGTTGTTCTTGAACAGGCCCCCCACGGTTTCGGTGACCAGGCCCAGGGCGGCGCCGCTGAACGGACTGATGATCTTCTGCACGCTGTCGACGTCGCGCATGTCGCGATTGAGGCCGAGATTGTATTCCTTGATGACCGGCCTCCGGCCCGTGTGATCCGCATAGACCAGCTTGTCGAACTTGAGAACCAGGTGCTTGATCAAAAACCCCTGGCTGGCGCTGCTCTGTTTCGGCTCGGACGCGGCCGGCCGGCCGGTGAACCCCTCCTTGAAGGCCACTGCATTCAACGCGCCCTGTTGATTCTTGACGAGTGTAAGCTGGGCCATATCCACCACGATCTCGTCGGCCACAAAGCGGTTGCCGAACAAGGAAAACAGGTGCGCATCGGCCCGGAACTCCCGCAGGTCGACGAAACCCTCCGCCGGCCAGCCCGCGGGGTTCTTGAGCACCAGACCAGTGACGGCGACATTGGCGGTAAAGGGGTTGACGGACAGCCCGTCCACTTTCACGGCGAAGCCCGTCCTGCTTTGAATCGTCGATGCCACGATGCGCGGCAGCAGCACAATCCACAGGATCACACCGAACATAAAAAGCGCACCCAGAATCAGCAGCACGCGGAGCTTCAGGCCCCCCCATGCGGAAAGACTGTTGTGAGTGGAAATATTCATGGGTTGAAGAAATTTTCCGTCACGAGAACGGTGACGGCGGTTCGGGACACAAAAGACAACCCATCCCCATAAGGCAGCAAGA
>DATFUQ010000166.1:0-25945 GCA_035260745.1 Lacunisphaera sp.
CGTTTCGCTCGGAAAACCGGTGGTTGCTGCGATAACCGGTGACCATAATAATACGAATACTTCCTTATTGAATACCTCTCTAATCACTCTTTGTTAGTTAAAAGCACACAGAACGCCCCTGCCGATGAAATTTAAGATCAACCGCGACCACTTCAGCAACGGCCTAGCCCAGGTCCTCAATGTCGTGGGCTCAAAGGCCGCGATGCCCATTCTGAGCAATGTGCTAATCGAGGCGGAGAAAGACCACATCTCGCTGACCACCACCAATCTCGACCTCGGCATCCGCTGCAAAATCAAGGCCGAGGTCAAGGACGGCGGTTCGGTCACCCTGCCCGTCAAACGGCTCGCCACCATCGTCCGCGAGCTGCCCAACGTTGATGTCTCATTCGACTCCACCGCCAGTCACCAGGTGAAGATCGCATCGGGCGGTTCGAATTTCCGCATCATGGGCATTGGCGCCGAGGAATTCCCCAAGCTGCCGGACGCAGGCGACGACAAGGCGTTCACCCTCGAACAGGGCGAGCTCGCCACGATGCTAAGCAACGTCTCCTATGCGCAGTCGACCGACGAGACCCGCTACATCCTCAACGGAGTGTATTTCAACTTCAAGGATGGGAAGCTGTCGCTCGTTGCCACCGACGGCCGCCGGCTCGCGCTGGTCAGCAAGGAAATGACGGTGACCTCCGGGAGCACGGGCGCCATCATCCTCCCCGCGAAAACCGTGGCGGAGCTGCTGCGCCTGCTTGGCAAGGGCGAAAAACTCAAGATCGCCTTCAATGAGCGGCGCGCCGCCTTCCAGATCGAAACCGGCAAGGACTCCAGCGGCCTGACCGACAGCATCTACCTGTTCTCCAAGGTTGTCGAAGGCAACTACCCGAATTACCAGCAGGTCATTCCGAAAGAGACGCACCAACGCATCAAGCTCGAGCGCGAACTTTTCCTGCAGTGCGTGCACCGCGCCGCCCTGGTCACTTCGGAAAAATCCAATTCGGTCAAAATCAAGCTTACCGCCAACCTCCTCGAGATCACGGCGTCCTCGCCCGACTTCGGCGAATCGCACGAGTCGATGGCGATTTCCTACAGCGGCCCTGACCTGCAGGTCGCGTTCAACCCTCAGTTTGTCATGGATCCGCTCCGGGCCCTCACCAAGGACGAAGTGTTCTTCGAGCTGAAGGACGAGGTCAGCCCCGGCGTGTTCAAGACCCTCGAGAGCTTCGTATGTGTCATCATGCCGGTGCGCCTGAGCTGAGTCCGCCACGGGCGCGCCGCGTCCACCCATCATGCCGGAGACCCTCGCCCTGTTCCTCGCCCCGGCGGTCGCGGTGCTGCTGTTGCTGTTCTACATCAACCTGCGCGTGGCCTCGCCCGTGCTGGCGATCCCGATCCGTTGGCTGCGCTGGATTCTCTTCGCGATCTTCGCCGCCCAGACCAACGCGCAGTTCGCCCTCCTTGACCGGCCCTTCTGGGCCGTGACGGCGGCGGTTTTCCTGCTCTGGTTCCTGCTCGAATCAGCATTCAACTGGCTTAAGGTCAGCGCCATCAGCCTCAGCCCGATGCCCTTGTTTCCGCGTTACGTGGTGAACAGCAGCGGGGACGAGTGGCCGACGCAGAGACGCCTGCTCAAGGTCCGCGACTGGCTGCGTGACAATCGCTTTACCCATGTGCAGGCGCTCAAGGCCGAGCTGGGCGGCGGCATCTGGCTGCGCACGTCGGTCTATCACAACCCCGATGGCACGCTGCGGCTGCATGTGCTCTTTGTGCCGCAGGAAAACGGCGCCATCACGGTCTGCTTCAGCCTCGCGACGCAAACCGCCGCCGGCCGGCGTTATGTGACGGACAACCTCTACATCCCCTTTGGCGGCTTTTATCCCGAGAGCTGGCACGTGGAGCGCAGCCCGTGGCGGCGCAATATCGCAGGGCTGGTGGCCCGCCACCGCGGCCGGCTCGCCGCCTCCGGCGAAAGTACTCTGGTCTGGGACATCAATCCCATCGACGACATCAACCAGCAGCAGCAGCAGATGGAGATGATCAACACGAAACTCGGCTACCTGCTCCCCCACGCTGACCGCGAGGAATTTGGCAAGATCACCCCCGAAGGCCGCTTCCGGATTTGGAAGGAAGCCTGGCTGCTCGACTATCTGGGCATCGCCGGCCGGTATTGAACTTCGCGCTTTGCAGCATTCTTAATCTTCACCGCGCAAGACATTTGCTTCCGTCGGGGGACTGGCAGAACGGTCAAAGCGGAGTTAAACTCGGGAGCCGGGCAAAAATGGCTCGTCTCGGGGGCGTTTCCGGCTAACTCGTAGGCCATGCTGTTATTCGCCGTCACCGCCATGGAAAAGCTTAAGACGCTGCCGCCGGACTTCTGGCTGAAGGTCGGCATCGGGGTGGTCGCGGTCATCGTCGCCATCTTTGTGTTCCGCCGGGTGATGAAGATGAACAAGATCATCGCGTCTATCATCGTGGTCGTGGTCGTGAGCATAGTGTTTTTCTCCTGGGTCTACAACCGCAACGAGCCGAAGTTCCTGACCCCGCTGGTGGAGCGCATCGCGCCCTTTTTCCCCAGCGCCGGCTCCTACGCCGCCAAGCAACAGACCACCCCGAAACCCTGACATTCGCCCGGTGGCGCGGTATCCCGCAGCGGGGCGGGTTTTTATGCAGGTGGTCAAAAACAGGGTGGTTTTCGCCGGCAAAGCCGCGTAACACATCCCTCTTCTTATGGCCAAATCCCGCTCTGACATCGGACTCATCGGCCTCGCCGTGATGGGCCAGAACCTCGCCCTAAACATCGCCGACCACGGCTTCCAGATCTCGGTCTACAACCGCACGACGGAAAAAACCGACAAGTTCGTCGCCGACAACCCGTCCACGCCGGGTGGCGTCGTTGGCACCAAGACCCTCGAGGAATTCGTCCAGTCCCTCGCCAAGCCGCGCAAGATGGTCATCCTCGTGCAGGCCGGCAAGGCCACGGACGCGGTCATCGACGGTCTCGTGCCTCTGCTGGAAAAAAGCGACATCATCATCGACGGCGGCAACGCGCTCTGGATCGACACCATCCGTCGCGAAAAGGCGCTGGCCGGCAAGGGTCTTCGCTTCATCGGATCCGGCGTGTCCGGCGGCGAGGAAGGAGCCCGCTTCGGCCCGTCGCTCATGCCCGGCGGCGAGTTCAATGCCTGGCTTGAGCTCAAGCCCATCTGGGAGGCCGTCGCCGCCAAGGTGGACGCCAAGACCGGCAAGCCCCTCACGGGTGCGGCGCCCGGCAAGCCCGTGTCCGGCGGCGTGCCCTGCACGACCTACATCGGCGAGAACGGCGCAGGTCATTACGTGAAGATGGTCCACAACGGCATCGAGTATGGCGACATGCAGATGATCTGCGAGTCCTACGCGCTCATGTCGGGCCTGCTTGGCCTCAAGCCCGCCGAGATGGGCGAAATTTTTTCCGAGTGGAACCGTGGCGCGCTCGACAGCTTTCTGATCGAGATCACCGCCGACATCCTGAAGCAAAAGGATCCCATCACGAAGAAGAAGGCCTTCGTCGACATCGTCCTCGACACCGCCGGCCAGAAGGGCACGGGTAAGTGGACCTCGACCAACGCGCTCGACATGGGCGTCCCCGCTCCGACGATTGCCGAGGCCGTGTTCGCCCGCTGCATCTCGGCCATCAAGGACGAGCGCGTCGCAGCCGCGAAGATCTTGAAGGGCCCAGGCAAGAAATATCGCGGCTCCCGGAAGGCGCTCGTGCAGGCCATTCACGACGCGCTCTACTGCTCAAAAATTTGCTCCTACGCGCAGGGCTTCCAACTTATGCGCACCGCGCAGCAGGAATACGGCTGGAAGCTGAACTTCGGTGAGATCGCGCAGATCTTCCGCGGCGGCTGCATCATCCGCGCCGCGTTCCTCCAGAAAATCACCGAGGCCTACGCCCGGAAGCCCGACCTCGCGAACCTGCTGCTTGACCCGTATTTCAACACGACGGTGAAAAAAGCGCAGGCCAACTGGCGCAAGGTTGTGTCGCTCGCCGCCGAGTGCGGCGTGCCGGCGCCCACCTTCTTTTCCGCGCTCAGTTACTACGACAGCTACCGCTCGGCCCGCCTGCCCGCCAATCTGCTTCAGGCGCAGCGTGACTACTTTGGCGCCCACACCTACGAGCGCATCGACCAACCCCGCGGCAAATTCTTCCACGTCGACTGGCCGGAGCCGAGCCGTCCGCAGCTCTCGATTTGAAGCCGGCGCCGGCACCCGCGGCACGAAAACAGTGAATATTCCAGGTTGCTGTCGCGTCTCACCTGCATGAACCTCCGCCGCATCCTCCCCCTCCTGGTTGTGCTGCTGGTGGCCAATTCCGGGCAGACCCAGCCGCGTGACCGGAGGGACGACCGGGGCCCCGAGCGCAAGCGCGGCCCTCGCGTCATCTTCTACCAAAACGCGGATTTTCGCGGCAACGCGCTGGAAGTCTATGCGGGGGAATCACTCGAAAATCTCTCGGACCTGACCTTCGAAGGTGGCAGCACGCTTAATGACCGCATCTCATCCATCCGGGTTGAGGACGGAGCCGAGGTTTATGTTTACGAGAACGCAGGGTTTCGCGGCGCGGTGATGCGCCTGACGGAAAATGTCCGTGACCTCACCGGCCGGTTGATGCCCGGCGGCGTGTCGGCCAGCTGGAACGATCGCATCTCCTCGCTGCGGGTGGAAGTGCGCCGGCGCGACGAGCCGCGCGTGGATCCCGACGTCGTCATCAAGCGGGCCTATCTCGACCTGCTGGCGCGCGAACCGGACCCGACCGGCCTGCGCAATTACCGCGGCATGATCATCGATCAGGGCTGGACCGAGCGCATGGTGCGCGACAACATCCGGCGCAGCGATGAATTCCGCCGCGAAGGCGCGGATCGCATTATTCGCCGGGCCTATCTCGATGTACTTGGCCGGGAGCCCGACCCGAGCGGGTTGAAGCACTTCCGGCAGAACCTGCTGGACAAAGACTGGACCGAGGGCGATGTGCGCGACGATTTGCGGCGCAGCGACGAATTCCGGAAAAAGAACAACGGCAAGGATCGGCCGGACGACAGACGCGAGAAAACAGACCGCCGGGGGAGCGGTTGACACGACTCCGCGACGCGACGCACTATGCGCCGCTTTTCCGTGAGCGTCGGCGTCCCCATATCGATCCCCCGTCCCGACTCGTCGCGCCCGCCGCCGAGACTCTGGGTTTATCGCGTCCTTGCGACGGTCGCCATTCCGGCGTTGCTGCTGCTTGGCCTGGAGGGCGGGCTGCGGCTGGCGGGTTACGGGCGTTCCGCAAAGTTTCTCATCCCGGACGACCAAGCCGGCAGCTACCGAACGAATCCGGATTTTGTCAGTCTGTTCATGCCAGGCAGCTTTGACCTGCGACCGTTGAACATCCGCATGGTTGCGCGCAAGCCGGCCAACACGGTCCGGATCGTTGTGCTCGGGGAATCGGCGGCGCAGGGGATACCGGCGCCGGCGTTTGGCTTTGCCCCGCAGCTGCAGGCGCAGCTCCGCACCCGATATCCCGACAAGAACATCGAAGTCATCAACACGGGCGTCGTCGCGATCAACTCGCATGTCGTTTACCAGATCGCCCGCGACCTGGCGGATTTCTCCCCGGATCTTTTCGTGGTTTACCTGGGCAACAACGAGGTGGTGGGGCCGTATGGGCCCGGTTGCGCCTACCTGTCGGCCATGCCGCCCCTCCCCGTCATCCGGCTCAGTGTCTTTATCCGCTCCACTCGCACCGGCCAGTTGATCGGGGCGTTGCTGGCAAAAATCAACCGGCACGGTCCGGCGGCGGAATGGGGCGGCATGAGCATGTTTGTCGACAATGCCGTGGCTGGAGATGATCCGCGGCTGGAGGCGGTCTACCGGAACTTCGAGGCGAACTTGCAGGACATCGTGCGTGTCGCGACGGGTGTCGGGGCAAAGACGCTGCTATGCACGGTGGTGTCCAATCTCAAGGACTGCGCCCCGCTGCTTTCGCGGCACCGCGCCGGGCTTTCGTCCGACAAGCTGGCGGCGTGGCAGCGGGCGTTCGACCGGGGCCGCCTCGCCTGGCGACTGGGCGAGGTGGCCGCCGCGCGCACCGATTTGCAGGAAGCGCGCCGCCTTGATCCCCAGTATGCGGACACCCTGTTCATGCTCGGATCGCTGGAGCTGCAGACGGGCAAGATGGAAGCGGCCCGATCGCTCCTGCTGGAGGCGGAGCACTGGGATGCGCTGCGGTTCCGGCCCGACCCCCGCATCAATGACAGCATCCGGCAGGTGGCCCGAGCCACCCCCGCCGTGAGCCTGCTGGACGCGGCGGTGCAAATGGGATCCGATCCCGCTTCGACGGTGGTGCCCGCGGGTCGCGAGCTGCTGTTCGAGCACGTCCATTTGGATTGGGATGGAAATTTTCTCCTGGCGCGGGCCATGGCGCAGGGCGCCGAATCCGCCCTCTTTGGCGCTGTCGCCAGCCCGCGCCCGTGGCTCGAGTCCGCCGACTGCGCCGCGGCCCTTGCCTATTCACCGCACGAACATTACCCGGTCCTGCAACATCTCGCCACCATCGTCCAGAACCCGCCCTTTACCAACCAGCTGACCTATATCGAGGACATGGCACGCCTGGCCCGGGATCTCACCCGCACGCAAACGGAGAGCGTCATGCCCGGGAACCTGCAACAGGCGAAGGAAATGGTCCGGGCGGCCAGCGTGCGGGATCCAAAAAATCCCGATCTCGCCAAGCTCGAGGAGGGCATTGACGACGACCTCGGCGACATGGCCGGCGCGCTGGCCGCGGCCCGGCGGAGCCAGCAGTTGCAGCCGGTAAATTTTGTCCTGGTCGCCGACGAGGCCATCAAACTGTCCAGACTCGGCCGCTTCGAGGAAGCCGAGGTCCTGTTGAAGAAAGCAGCGGCAACCTGCCCGCCCCGGGATCTAGCCCTGATGGCGCCGGCCTTCGCCGATTTTTTCATTCGCACCAAGCGCCTCGTGGAAGGCCGGCGTCACCTCGACGGGGTCATCGCCCTGCGCCCGGCTGACGCCAGCCTGCGCCTGCTACGCGGCCGCCTCACCCGACTGGCCGGCGACGCGACTGCGGCGGAGAACGAGTTTCGCGCCATCCTTGCCGACAAACCGGGAAACCAAGGCGCGCTCGAGGCGCTCGTGAGCCTGCTGATGGAAACAGGACGCCCGGCCGACGCCGAACAGGCGAGCCTGGCGGCGGCGGACCGCCAGCCGGGAAATCTGGCGAACAATCTCCGGGCGGCAATTCTCTCCGAGGCGCGCGGCGACGATGCCCGGACCATCCGGTTTCTGCTCGCCGCGGAGCGGAGCGGGCCGGTGACACCCGCGGTCGAGCTGCGGCTGGCCCGGAAATTATTCAGTCTTGGGAAGACGGAGGAATCACTGCTCCACCTCGCCGAGGCGAAACGCATCGTGGGGCTGGAGGACGATGCCGCGACCACGGAAGGCATCAACCAGGTCATTGCCGACGTGCGGGCGCAAACGCACTGACACCGATGACCGCGATCCTGGGCATTTCCGCCTTTTATCACGATGCCGCCGCCGCGCTCGTGGTTGACGGCCGCATTGTCGCCGCGGCCCAGGAGGAGCGGTTCACGCGGCGCAAGCACGATGCCGGGTTTCCGCGGCACGCGGTCGAGTACTGCCTGCACGCGGCGGGGCTGACGGCAGCCCAACTCGACCATGTGGTTTTTTATGAAAAGCCGCTGTTGAAATTCGAGCGGCTGCTCGAGACCTACTTGGCTTTCGCGCCGGTCGGGATCACCTCGTTCTTCCAAGCGGCGCCGCAATGGGTCCACGAAAAGCTCCAGCTTGCACGCGTCATGAACGAGGGGTTGGGTGGGGAATACCGGCGGCCCTATGTCTTCACCGAGCACCACGAGGCGCATGCGGCGAGCGCGTTCTTCCCTTCACCCTTCGAAGAGGCGGCCCTGCTCACGATCGACGGGGTTGGCGAATGGGCCACGGCCAGCCTGGGCACGGGGCGGGAAAACCGGATCGAACTCAGTCACGAGATGCGTTTTCCCCATTCGCTCGGCCTGCTTTATTCGGCCTCCACGTATTTCTGCGGCTTCAAGGTGAACAGCGGTGAATACAAGCTGATGGGTCTGGCCCCCTACGGCACGCCGCGGTTTGCGAACCTGATCCTGGATCACCTGGTCGAGCTGAAACCGGACGGTTCGTTCCGCCTGGCGCTGGACTATTTCGATTATTGCACCGGGCTTACCATGACCTCGGCCAAATTCGACCGGTTGTTCGGCGGTCCGCCGCGCCGGCCCGAAGCCGCGCTCACGTCGCGGGAGCTGGACCTCGCTGCGTCCATCCAGCAGGTCACGGAAACCATCTTGCTGCGGATGGTGCGGCAGCTTCATGCGCAGACGGGAATGAAAAACCTCTGCCTCGCGGGCGGCGTCGCCCTGAATTGCGTCAGCAACGGCCGGCTGCTGCGCGAGGGGCCGTTTGAACGGATCTGGATCCAGCCCGCGGCCGGTGACGCGGGCGGCGCGCTCGGCGCAGCGCTCTTTGTCTGGCACCAGCTTTTGGAAAATCCGCGCCGGCCCGGTTTGCCGGATGGCCAGCAGGGATCGCTGCTGGGCCCGGATTGCGGCACGGATGAAATCAAGATGGTCCTGACGGAACAGCACGCCGTCTACCAACGGGCCGCGGACGAGGCCGCCTTGTGCGCGGAAACCGCCCGGCTCATCGCCGCCGGCAAAGTGGTGGGCTGGGTTCAGGGTCGGATGGAATACGGCCCGCGCGCCCTGGGCAACCGCAGCATCCTCGGCGATGCCCGCAACCCAGGCATGCAGTCCACCATGAACCTCAAGATCAAGTTCCGCGAATCGTTCCGACCGTTCGCGCCGGTCGTGCTGGCGGACCGCGTCTCCGATTATTTCGAGGTGCCCGCCGGCACGGAGAGTCCCTACATGCTGCTCGTGGCGCCGGTTCAGTCCGCGCAGCGCCGGCTCGTGGAGGAAAACGCCGCCGCCGGGATCGCGCGGGTGCATGAGGTGCGCTCCACCATTCCCGCGGTCACGCATGTGGATTACAGCGCACGCATCCAAACGGTGGACGAGACCAGGAATCCCCGGTTGCATCGCCTGATGCAGGCGTTCCACCGGCAGACGGGATGCCCGGTGATGATCAACACGAGCTTCAACGTGCGCGGTGAGCCCATCGTCTGCACCCCCGCGGACGCCTACCGCTGTTTCATGGCGACGGGCATGGACGTACTGGTCATCGGCGATTTCATCCTGCTCAAGGAGCAGCAGCCGGCGGGCAGCCGGCTGGACCCCAAAGCCCATCTCGAGCAGTTTGAGATCGATTGACCCGCCCGCACCCATGTCGCTCCTCCGCATCAACACCCGTCCTTCGGCCCGGCAATCGCTCGTCTTTGCGCTGGCCTGGCTGGTTTTCGTCAGCCTGCTGGGTTGGGCGCAGTGGTCCAAGGCGCGCGCTGGTGCCGCCTTCACTTGCTGGGCCCTGGCCCTGGGCGTGCCGGCGGTCGGGGCTGTCTGGCGCGAAGGGCTGCGGCTGCTTTACGTCGGCCTCACCTATGCCACCTACCCGATCGGACTTGTGGTTTCGTCCTTGGTTCTGGCGATAATTTATTATGCCGTCTTGACGCCGATCGGCCTGATCCTTCGGGTCTGCGGCCACGATCCGCTGCAACGACGCTCCGGCGCCCGGGCCGGCAGTTATTGGCACCGGCGCCGGGGCCCGCGCAGCCCCGCCAGTTATTTCCGCCAGCACTGACCCATGAAAGACAAAGCCTCCAATGAATTCGAGCAACAGGCCGCCGGCCGGCAGCGCGGCTTCATCGCCCAGTTCCTGGACTTCGCGCTGCACAACAAGAAGTGGTGGCTGACGCCGATCCTGATCATCCTGTTGCTGGCGAGCCTGCTGATCATCCTCGGCGGCACCGGGGTGGCGCCGTTCATCTACACGATTTTCTGAGGTCCCGGTTCAGGGCCCGAGCAGGAACTGCAACGGCACGTCCACGCGCTGCCGCCAGGATTTTTCCGAATGCTCATCGCCGGGAAATTTCCGCGTGAGCCAGTCGCGGCCCGCGGTGTAGCCGGCGGCGCGCATGACGGCGTCGACCCGCCGCTGGAAGGGTTCGTAGCTGGCGTCGAGCGTCTCAGTGCCGAAGTCGAAGTAGAACCGGTGCGCGCCGGGCTTCGGCAGGTGGTGCGCGACCCAATCGATCACCGCGCCATCCCCAAGCGGCCAGTGCGTGGACACGCAGCCTGCGCCGCCGAACACGTCCGGATATTCGCAGACCGCGTAGGCGGAAATGAGCCCGCCCATGCTCGAGCCCATCGTGAAGGTGCGCGCGCGCTCCGGCTGCGTGCGGTAGGTGCGATCGATGAAGGGTTTCAATTCCTCGACGAGAAACCGCAGATAGGCGTCGCCTTGCGGCGGAAAGGACGGGAGCTTGAACTGTGCGACCAGGGCCGCGTATTGCTCCGGCAACACGGCCTTTTGCGGCAGGTATTCGGCGAAGCGGGCGGGGGTGTTCCAGATGCCGACGATGATGGCGCCACGCGTCTTGCCGGCATGCATGAGGCGCAGCATGGCCTGGTCGACCGACCACGGCACGCCGCCGTAGCTCGTCGCCGGGTCGAAGAGGCTCTGCCCGTCGTGCATGTAGATGACGGGATAGCGTTCAGCGGCATTGGCGTCGTAGCCCGGAGGCAGCCAGACGTCGACGTTGCGTGCGGCGAGGAAGTGCGAGGAAAACGCCGGGTGGCGCTCGATGCGTGCGCCCGAGGCGGGCGCACGCAGCAGCGAGACCTTCGCCGGGCCGCTCACCACGGTGCCGGCGAGGTTGTGCACCAGGACGCGATACTCAGCGGCGTCGAAGCCGCTGGCGTGGGGCACGGTATAGGTTGCGCCGGCGGCCCCGCGGATCAAATCGCCGTTGCGCAGCCATTGGTATTCGAGGTCGCCGGAGCCCTCGGCCGCAGCGGTCAGGGTGAGCGTCTCGCCAAACACGACCGAACCTTCGGCGGGGGGCAACGCGGTGAAGCGCGGTGACTTCGCGCCGGCGATCCCGAACTGGGCCTGGCTGGGCGCGACGGTGAGGCCGCCGACCTTCGCGGCGGCGGTGTGACCGCGGAGGTCGTTCACCGTGGCGATGAACTCGAGTTTCTCACCCGGCGCTAGATCGGCGGGCGGCGTCCAGAAGATGTGATATGGCGCCGCGTCGTCGGTGCCGAGAAGCTCGAACTGTCCCGGACGCGAGGCGCGGGTCATCACGAACGTGACTTCGGCCACGCCGTCGCCGCCGGAAACCTCCGCACGGATCTCGCGGCGGGTCGGGAACACGAGGCCATCAACCTCGCGCGAGCCGATGCCGAGCACCGTGCCGTCGGCCGGCGTGACGAGGGCGATCTGCGGGGCGGCCGCCGGCACAGGCAGCGGGGATTCGGCGCGCCAGAGCGCGAACTGCAGCGGCGCGAGCGTGACGCGCACGGCGCCGTTCACGTCGGCGGTGAGCGGCCCGTTGCCCGCGGCCTCGGGCGGCCGGGAGTCAAAGAGCGGGGCGAGTCTGGCGCCGGCCGGCTGGCTGGTCGGGATGGCCGCGGTGAGCGTGGCGGAACGGGAGTTGTTGAAGGCGGCGAGGTATTCGACCTTTTCGCCGCGATCGACGCGCGAGAACGCAAAGAGGCCGGGTTCAGTGGTCGGCCGCAGGATCATCGCGCCGGTGCGGAGCGCGGGGTGGGCCTGGCGGAGCTGGCCGAGCCGGGCGAAGAAGCGGTAGAACGGGTGGCCGGAGTCGAACTTGTCGTCGGCGCCGGTGCGCGTGGTGGCGAGGAGCGTGGCGCTCTTGAAATCGGGCGCCTGCGAGGCGAACATGTCCTCGCGGGCCTGCATGTCGTTGCCGCCCCTGCCGAGCATGCCCTGTTCGTCGCCGTAGTGCAGCACGGGCATGCCGCGCGCGAGATACAGGAGGCCGTGGCCGAGGCGCACGAGATCGGCGAGCTGCTCGCGGGAGGCGCCGGGGTTGTCCCGGAGGAGGAAGTAGCCCCAGCGGCCGATGTCGTAGTTGCCGAGCAGCGTCACGCTCGTCTGCACGTTGCTGTCGTGGTCGGTGTAGTAGTCGTCGCGCAGGAAGAAGTCCCCGAGCGCGGCGGCCGGGCCGCCCCGGGAGACGAAATTCCGCGCGGCGGCGGCGAAGCCGAAATCGGTCGTGGCATCGGCGGGGATCGAGCCGGTGGAGAACTCGCTGAGGTAGGCCACGTCGCCGACCTCGTTCATCACCTCGCCGAACTGCACGAAGTCCGGGCGGCCGAGCGCGCGGGCCTTGGCGCGGATGGCGGGGTTGAAGGCCTGCCAGAACGCGGTGTTCACGTGGCGCATCGTGTCGATGCGGAAGCCGTCCACCCCCCACTCGCCCCACTGGCTGAAGAGGTCGATGAAGCCCTGCACGACGCGCGGGTGCTCGGTCATCACGTCGTCAAGGCCGAAGAAATCCCCGAGGACGGCGCTCTCGCCCTGGAAGGTGCTGTTGCCGCGGTTGTGGTAGAGGGTGACGTCGTTGAGCCAATCGGGGTTCTTGGCGTGCTCCATGCCGGGTGGGACGACGGGGACGGAGGGGAAGCTGCGCCCGGCGGAGAGTTTCGGGAAGGCCGCGGGGTCGTTGAGGCCGTTGTAGGCGACGGCGCGCTCGTCGAAGGGCTTGCCGGCGGCGTCGCGGTAAGGGACGGCGGCCTTGTCGATGTAGGTGTATTTGTCGCCCCGGTATTTGATGACGTCGCCCGTGTGGTTGACGACGATGTCGAGATAGACGCGCAGGCCGCGCGCGTGGGATTGGCGGAGAAACTCGCGGTATTCCTCGTTCGTGCCGAGGTGGGGATCGACGTTGAGAAAATCGATTATCCAGTAACCGTGGTAACCCGCGGTGCCGCCCTGCACCGGGTTGTTCTTGAAGGGCGGCGTGGTCCAGATCGCCGTCGTGCCGAGACCCAGGATGTAGTCGAGTTTCTGCGTCGCGCCGATGAAGTCGCCGCCGTGGTAATGGGAGATACGGGTCGGGTCGAAGCCGTGCTCATCGGGGCCGCCGGCCATCCCGCCGGTATCGTTGGCCGGGTTGCCGTTGGCAAAACGGTCGGTGAGCAGAAAATAAATGGTCTGGCCGGCGCCTGGATGCGTGAAGCGCGGCACGCTGACGACGGGCGCGGACTCGGCCCGGGCGGTCAACACTGCAAGCAAACCGGCCAGCAGGCAGAAAACAGGACGGATCTTCAGGGTCATGGGGTGCGTGGAGAATGCAGCATCGGTAGCGCGCGTCAAACGGTGCCCCGTGGAGAAGACTTGCATGGCCGCGAAAAAACCTAGGTTCGGCGGGGGAAAGGCCCGCTTGAGCCGCCAGGGAGCAACGATGACCCGGCGGGCAGGAACCTAAGAGTTGTCCGAGCCATCGCGGTTTTTTGAGACCTTTACGAATCGCCATCCCGCAGGCGCGCTCGAATCGTTGCATCACCGACGGGGCACCCCAACCCGCCCTGCTTGGTCTCACACCACCCCAGCACCCCGGGCCGGCGTCCCCCCGCCCAGCCCACGAACTACCACCATGCATACTCCAAAGATCCGTGATAACGTGCGCCAATTCCTCGCTCGAGGCCTGGCCACCGGCCTGCTGTTCACGCAGTCGGCCCTCCTGCTGCCTGCCCAAGCCACTCCGGCTACGACCACCAGTGCACCAGGCGATACAATCGTGCTGGAAACATTCACCGTCAAGGCCGGCTTCAGCGGTAGCCTGGCCGCGGCCGCGGAGGCGAAAAAGAACAACAAGTCCATCGTCGAGGTCATCATGTCGGAAGACATCGGCAAGCTGCCGGACATCAGCATTGCCGATTCCCTGACGCGCCTGACCGGCGTGGCGGCCCAGCGGGCTAATGGTCGCGCCCAGAACCTGAGCATCCGCGGCCTCACCGGCGATTTCGCCACCACCATGCTGAATGGTCGCGAGCAGGTCTCCACGAACATGAACCGCTCGGTGGAATTCGACCAGTATCCCGCCGAACTGCTCAACCAGGTGATCGTTTACAAGACCGCCGGGGCGAACCTGACCGGCCAGGGTCTGGCCGGCACGGTTGACCTGATCACGGTGCATCCGCTGGAAAAGTCCGGTCGGACCATCGCCCTCAACGCCTATTACCGGACCACCGAGTTGGGCGCGCTCACCCCCGGCGTGAAGAAGAACGGCGAGAGCTACAGCATCGCTTACCTCGATCACTCGGCTGACGGCAAGTTTGGCTATGCCCTTGGTTATGCGCATACGTTGACCCCGTTTCAGGGCAAGCAATTCCAAGCTTGGGGCTACCCCACGGACACCGGCAACCTCTACCTGGGCGGCACCAAATCCTACGTCCGCAGCAGCAACCTGAAGCGCAACGGCTACATGGGTGTGTTTGAATACAAGCCCAACGACAGCATCCACAGCACCGTGGACATCTACTACTCCAAGTTTCAGGAGAAACAGCTGCTCCGCGGCATGGAAATCCCCCTCTACTGGGGTCAGGACGTTGCCCTGCAGCCCGGCTCGACCATCACGGGCGGTCTGGCCACCAAGGAGGTTTTCACCAACGTCCACCCGGTCCTCCGCAACGACAGCTTTGTCCGTGACGACAAGCTCATGGCGGCTGGCTGGAACCTCGTGATCGGCGAAAACTCCGCCTGGCCCATCACTTTCGACATGGGCTACTCGAAGATCGAGCGCCTCGACAAGAACCTCGAAATGTGGGCCGGCATCTCCTTTGCCCGCACCGCCCCGTCTGACACCGTCACGGTCACGCTCCAGCCGAGCACGATCCCGGCCTTCGCCACCACACTGGATTACACCAGCACCAGCTTGGTCAAGCTGACCGACCCGATGGGCTGGGGAAACAGCCCCATCGCCGGTGGCGCCGGCCCGGGCTATTACAAGGGCTTCGATGCCATGGACGAGCTGGGTCAGTTCAAGCTGATGACCAAGCATGATCTTAAGAAGCGGCCCTTCAGCAACATGGAGGTCGGCGTCGCCTACACCGACCGCTTCAAACGCGACGGCCAGAAGCCCTCCGGCTGGGAATACCTCACCAACGGCGCCCAGACGGCTTCGGTTCCGACCCCCATCGGCATCACCGACCTCTCCTTCCTCGGTGTCAGCAAGGGCGTCGTGGCCTTCGATCCATTCCTGCCGATCAGCAACGGGACCCTGTCCTTCTATCCCAATCAGGACACCGGCATCATCGCCGACCGCTTCAATGTCCGGGAGAGGATCCTGCGCCCTTATGCCCAGTTCAACATCGACTCCAAGTGGGGCAGCGTGCCGGTCACCGGCAATCTGGGCCTCCAGTTGAACAATGTTGACCAGTCTTCCACCGGCAAGTCCGCCAACGGCAGCACCGTCACCGATGTCACCGCCGGGAGCAGATACAACGACCTTGCCCCCAGCCTGAACCTGAACTTCCTCGTCACCGAGCAGAGCTACGTGCGGTTCAGCCTGGCCCGACAGATCGCCCGGCCGCGCATGTTTGACATGAAGGCGTCCCGCACCTGGGGCTACAATCCGGCCAATGCCGCCCAGACGAGCCTTCTGAACAGCCCGTGGAGCGGCGGCGGCGGCAATCCTTCGCTGAAGCCGTGGAAGGCGGATTCCGTCGACCTGGCGTTCGACAAATATTTCAAAGACAACAAGGGCTACTTCTCCCTGGCCCTGTTTCACAAGAAGCTCCTGAACTACATCTACCAATCGTCATCCCTGCAGGACTTCACCGGCTATCCGGTCATCTCCGGTCCGGCCCCCGTTCTGCGGCAGGGCACGGTCACCACGCCGGTCAACGGCAACGGCGGCAAGATCCAGGGTGTTGAAGCCACCCTGTCGCTGGCCAGCGAGATGATCAGCCAGTCGATCCGCGGCTTCGGTGTCATCATGGGCGCTGCCTACACGGACAGCACGGTCGAGCCCTGGGGCCCCGGCCACGGGACCGCGGCGATCACCGGTCTGTCGAAGAAGGTGGCGAACATCACCCTCTACTACGAGTACAAGGGTTTCTCCGCCCGCGTCAGTGAGCACTATCGCTCCTCTTACCGGGCCTACACCACCAACTTCGGCATCCCAAATCCGAAGGGTGACGTCGCCCCGAACGGCGACTTTGCCGAGACCCAACCCGAGAGGATCGTTGACGCGCAGATCAGCTACGCGATCCAGTCTGGCGAGATGAAGGGCCTGGCCTTCTATGCCCAGGCCTACAATCTGAACGACGAGCCGCTCATCACCTACGACAATGGCGATCCCCGCCAGGTGAAGAACTATCAGAAATACGGCGCTTCCTACTCGTTCGGCGTGGCCTACAAGTTCTAATCCGGGATAGAAAACCGGGGTTTGGTTAAACTGCGGCCACCGGATAATTCTGGTGGCCGCAATCTTTCTCCCGACCTTTGGCCTTAATCTTCCGGTCCCCGGCTTGCGGCCAGGGCCATTCCCGCCCAGACAAAATCCCCCGCTCCTGTTCCATGTCACACCGCTTTGTTTTCGCGTCCGTTTGCGCCCTCCTTTGCGGCAGCCCCGCGGGGGCCCTCGACTGGAACAGCCTGCACCCCATCGGGGCGGTCACCACCGTCACCCGGTTGGACAATGGCGTGCGCCTCGGCTGTGCGGACGGTGCGAGCGTTCAGTTGACGGTGCTGGCGCCCGATGTGGTTCGCGTGCGCACGCTGTTTTCCGGCCAGACCGCCGCGCCCGACCACTCGTGGGCGATTGCGCGCACCGAATGGAACCCGTCGCCGTGGCAGTTCACCGAGGCACCGGATACCCTGACCCTGTCCACGGCCGAAGTTTGGGTTGTCGTCCATCGGGATCCGCTGCGCATTGAGTTTCGCGATGCCACCTCCGGCCGCGTCATCAGCGCCGACGAACGCCCGATGGCGCGTGATCCGCTGACCGGCCGCCTCGCCGCGGCCAAGCGGCTCGGCTTCGACGAGCATTTCTACGGCCTCGGCGAGAAAGCCACCCGGCTCGACAAGCGCCGCGGCCAGTTCGTCATGTGGAACTCCGACATCCCCGGCTACACGGAGGGCACCGACCCGATCTACCAGAGCATCCCGTTCTACCTCGGCTGGGAGGACGGCTGCGCCTACGGGCTTTTCTACGACAACTCGCACCGTGCCACCTTCGACCTCGGCAATTCCGGCCAGGAATACGCCGGCTACACCGCCGCGGGCGGGGTGCTGGATTATTATTTCTTCCACGGGCCCTCGCTGAAAAAAGTCCTCGGTCGTTACACGGAGCTGACCGGCCGCATGCCGTTGCCCCCCCTCTGGGCCCTCGGCCACCAGCAGAGCCGTTACAGCTACTACCCCGACACGATGGTCGAGCGCGTCGCCGCCGAATACCGCGCGCGCAACCTGCCGCTCGATGTCCTCTATCTCGACATCCACTACATGGACGCCTACCGCGTCTTCACGTGGGATCAAAAACGCTTTCCCGATCCAGCCGGACTGATGGACCGCCTGGGCAAGCAGGGCGTGCGCGTCGTCACCATCATCGACCCCGGCGTGAAATACCAGCCGGCCGACCCCGCCACGCCGGGCGCCGGCTACTCCGTTTTCAACGACGGCCTGGCGAAGGACTTTTTCCTGCGCCGGAAGGACGGCAGCCTCTACATCGGCAAAGTCTGGCCGGGCCAGTCGGTGTTTGTTGACTACACCAAGGCAGACGCCCGCCGCTGGTGGGGCGACCTGCACCGCGCGCTCACCGATCGCGGTATCGCCGGCATCTGGACCGACATGAACGAACCGGCGGACTTCGTCGACAAGTCCGGCGAGGCGCAGAAGGACATCGTGTTCGACGACCTCGGGGCAAAGACCCCTTATGCGCAGAACCGGAATTCTTTCGCGCTCAACATGGCCCGCGCCACCTACGAGGGCCTGCAACGCCTGCAGCCCGACCGCCGCCCGTTCGTCATCACCCGCGCCGGCTATGCCGGCATCCAGCGCTACGCCGTCGCGTGGACCGGGGACAACAACGCCACCTTCGAGTCGCTGGCCCTCAACCTTCCGATGTTCGCGAGCATGGGGCTCTCCGGCGAGCCGTTCGTCGGCGCGGACATCCCCGGTTTTATCGGCCGCGGCGATGGCGAGCTGCTCGCGCGCAGCTATCAAGTGGCCTGTCTCGTCCCCTTCTGTCGCAACCACGGCGCGGTCGACCAATACGATCACGAACCCTGGCGCTACGGCGCGCCGTATGAGGCGATTGTCCGGAAATACCTTCAGCTGCGCTACCGCCTCCTGCCCTTCCTCTACACCACACTCGAGGAGGCGCATCGCACCGGTGTGCCGCTTTTCCGCCCGCTGTTGCTCGAGTTCCAGGATGATGCCACCACGCTCAACCTCGACGACCAGTTCATGGTCGGCTCCGCTCTGCTCGCCGCGCCCGTCCTCCGCGCCGGCGCGCGGGCCCGCGAAGTCTACCTGCCCGCCGGCCGCTGGTATGATTTCTGGTCCGGCGCCGCGCTCGACGGCGGCGACCTCCACCGCGTGGACGCCCCGCTGGACCAGCTGCCATTGTTCGTGCGCGGCGGCAGCATCGTGCCCTCCACCGTGGCGATGAACCACACCGGCGAAAAACCCTGGAACCCATTGCGCTTCGACATCTACCCGGATACCGCCGGTGCCGCCGCCGGCTCGCTCTATGAGGATGACGGCCTCAGCCCGGCTTATCAACAGGGCGCTTTCCGCCGCACGACGCTTTCGTTTGCCGCTGGAAAGCTCACGTGGTCCGCCGCCGGACCCTTCCAGCCCGCCGCCCGCCGCTTCGAGTTCGCGCTCCACGGGACGCCGAAGGTTGCCGCGGTGCTGCGCGACAACCAGCCCCTGACCACCGACACGGACTGGAACCGCGATGAAAACGGCGTGCTCCTCGTCCGGCTCGAGGATGACGGCCGCTCCCACACGCTCGAACTGCGCTGAACGATGGAACCCGCCCCGCAGACCTGGCTCGACACCCGCACCGCGGGTGTGCTGGCGCACCTGTCGTCGCTGCCCGGCGACTACGGCATCGGCAACCTCGGGCCCGGCGCGCGCAGTTTCGTTGATTTTCTCGCCGAGAGCGGCGTGCGCTACTGGCAGATCTGCCCGATCGGACCCACCGGCTACGGCGACTCGCCCTACCAGCTTTTCTCCGGCCGCGCCGGCAACCCGTATTTCATCGACCTGGGCGTATTGCTCGCCGCCGGCCTGCTGGCCGCCCCGGAGGTCGCCGGGCTGCGGCAGCTGCCGGCCGGCCGCGTCGACTACGGCCGGCTGTATGAAAATTTCTGGGCCGTGCTGGCCAAGGCGCACGACCGCTTTGCCGCCACCGGGGCGGACGAGGTCAACGGGCTCGGTTCCCTCGCCGCTTTTCGCACGCGCAATGCCGGCTGGCTTGAACCCTTCACCGAGTTCATGGCGCTCAAGGCGCATTTTGGCGGCCGGTCCTGGACGACCTGGCCGGAGGAATTCCGCAGCTGGAGCCCGCAGCTGCGGGCGGCGCTGCCCGGCGCGGCGGCGCGCGAGGCTGAGCGGCACACGTTCTACCAATACCTCTTCTTCGGCCAGTGGGAGCGGCTCCGCCGCCACGCCGCCACGCGCGGGGTCGGCATCATCGGGGATGTGCCGATCTTCGTGGCGCTCGACAGCGCCGATACCTGGCAGAACCGCGCGGTCTTCCGCCTTGATGCCCACGGCCAGCCGCTGGCCGTGGCGGGCGTGCCGCCGGATTATTTCTCGGCCGCCGGCCAGCTGTGGGGCAATCCGCTCTACGACTGGGAGCACCTGGCCCGCACCGGTTATGCCTGGTGGATCGACCGGCTCCGGGCCGCGTTCGAGCTCTACGACATCATCCGGCTCGACCACTTTCGCGGCTTCGACACCTACTGGGAGATCCCCGCCGGCGCGCCCGACGCCCGCGGCGGCCGCTGGCGCAAGGGCCCCGGTCTGCCGTTCTTCAACGCCGTCCGGCAGGCCCTGCCGCAGGCGCGCATCATTGCCGAGGACCTGGGCTACATCGGCCAGGAAGTGGTCCAACTGCGCCGCGCCGCCGGCCTGCCGGGCATGAAGATCCTCCAGTTCGCCTACGGCCACGACGCCAACAACGTCAACCTGCCGCATTTCTATCCGCCCGACAGCATCGCCTACACCGGCACGCACGACAACATCACGACCCGCGGCTGGCTCGAGAGTCTGGCGCCCGACTACGCCGCGCGGATCAAGGATTATTTCCAGCTCAACGGAGTCCGCTCCGCGTGGCCGATCATCCGGGCGGCCCTGGCCACGCCCTCGCGGCTGGCGATCATTCCGATCCAGGACCTGCTCGACCTGCCGGCCGCGGCCACCTTGAACCGCCCCGGCACCACCGAGGGCAACTGGCAGTGGCGTTTCACCGCCGGCGAACTCGCCGGGCTGGCGGAACAGCCGGCCGAGACGCTGCGCCATTGGATCCAACTTTACGACCGCACCGGCACTTGCCCCCTCCGCGACTACAGCGAACCTCCCGCCCCATGAGGACCCTGCGCCCGCTCTCCCTCCCGGCCATCTGGAACATGAGCTTTGGTTTTTTCGGCATCCAGTTCGGCTGGGGCCTGCAGATGGCCAACATGAGCGCCATCTACCAGTTCCTCGGGGCCTCCGAGGGCGCGATCCCGATCCTCTGGCTCGCCGCGCCACTGACCGGGCTGATCATCCAGCCCATCGTGGGGTATTACAGTGACCGGACCTGGGTGCGGCTCGGCCGCCGCCGCCCGTATTTTCTCGCCGGGGCGATTCTGGCGAGCCTCGCGCTGCTCGCCATGCCCAACTCCCCCTCGCTTTGGATGGCGGCGGGCCTGCTTTGGGTGCTCGATGCGTCGGTGAACATCAGCATGGAACCGTTCCGGGCTTTCGTTGCGGACCTGTTGCCCCCGGCGCAACGACAGCTCGGCTTCGCGATGCAGAGCCTGTTGATCGGTCTCGGCGCGGTGCTGTCCTCCGCGCTGCCCTGGCTCCTGACCCATTTCGGCCTCGTCGAGACGGGCGCCGGCGGGATTCCGCGCTCGGTGCACCTGTCGTTCTATGTCGGCGCCGTGATCTACATCAGCGCGGTGCTCTACACTATCATCACTACGCCGGAATTTCCACCCGAGTCGGAGGAAACACCGCGAAAGCCCGACGAAACGGGCGCGACATCCTTCATCGGCGAGATTCTGGCCGGCATCAGGCAGATGCCGCTCGTCATGCGGCGGCTGGCGCTGGTGCAATTCTTCACCTGGCTCGGTCTGTTCTGCATGTGGATTTATTTCACCCCGGCGATCGCCCGGAATGTTTTTCACGGCACACCGGGTTCGCCGGCCTACCAGGACGGGCTGGAATGGGGCGGCGTGTGCTTCGCCACCTACAACGGCGTGGCCTTTGCGGCCTCCATTGCGCTCGTGCTGTTCGCCCGGCGCGGGCTTTCCCCGCGGGCGATGCACCGCGTCGGGCTGATCTGCGCCGGCGCCGGCCTGTGCTCCGTGGCCCTTGTGCAGACGCCCGGGTTGCTCCTGCTCTCGATGGTGGGCGTCGGCATCGGCTGGGCGACGATTCTCTCGATGCCCTACGCGCTGCTGGCCAATGCGATCCCTCCCCGCCAGATGGGTTTCTACATGGGCGTGTTCAACTTTTTCATCGTGCTGCCGCAGATTCTAGCGGCCACGCTGCTCGGCCCCGTGGTGGAATACGCCCTCGGCGGCCAGGCGGTTCTGGCCGTCCTCTTCGGCGGCCTGTGCATGCTCGGGGCGGCCGCCGCGCTTTCGTGGGTGCCGGTTGAAAAAGAAAACGCCCGGGCCTGATCCCGACATGAAACACCGCGCCGCCTTCGTCCTTTGCTCGCTGCTGGCCGCGACTGCGTTCGCGGTGGATCCCTACCAGCCGGTCTCTTACGTAAAGCTCAAGCATCCGGAGTGGTCCAAAAACGCCACGATCTACCAGATCAACACGCGGCAGTTCACCGCCGAGGGCACCTTCCGCGCGGCGGAAAGGGAGTTACCGCGGCTCAAGGCGCTGAACGTTGACATCATCTGGCTGATGCCGGTCCACCCCATTGGCGAGAAAAACCGCAAGGGCACGCTCGGCAGCCCTTATGCCGTGAAGGACTACCTCGGCGTCAACCCGGAATTCGGCACACTCGAGGATCTGAAACATTTCATTGCTGCCGCCCACGCGCTGGGGCTGCACGTCATTCTCGACTGGGTCGCCAATCACACCGCGTGGGACAACCCGATGGCCGCACAGCACCCGGAGTGGTATCAGAAGGATTGGAAGGGCGCGTTCCGGCCGACGCCGTGGTTCGACTGGACCGACATCGTCAACCTCGACTACAGCTCGCCCGGCCTGCGGAAATACATGACGGACGCCCTCAGATACTGGGTGAAGGAGGCGGATGTCGACGGCTACCGCTGCGACGTGGCCGGCTTCGTGCCGGTGGATTTCTGGAACAACGCCCGCCGCGAACTCGACGCCATCAAGCCGGTCTTCATGCTCGCCGAGTGGGAGTCGCGCGACCTGCACGCCGAGGCCTTCGACATGACCTATGCCTGGAGCTGGTATGATGCGCTGGTCAACATCGGCAAGGGCAAGGCCGACGTCGGCGCGCTGTCCGGCTACTACTCGTGGAACGAGGGTTTCTACCCGCGCGACATCATGCGCATGAACTTCACGAGCAACCACGACAAGAACTCATGGGAAGGCACGGGGCCGGAGCAGATGGGCGAGGCGCTCGCCGCCGCGACCGTGCTCTCGGCTGTCAGCGAGGGCATGCCGCTCATCTACAACAGCCAGGAGGACGGCGAGACCAAGCGGCTGAAGTTCTTCGAGAAGGACCCCATCGAGTGGCGCGGGCACCCGAACGCGGAGCTCTACCGGAAACTCTTCGCGCTCAAACATGCCAACACCGCCCTGTGGAACGCGCACTGGGGCGCGCGGATGGTCCAGGTGGTGAACAGCGCGCCCACCGCTGTGCTGAGCTTCGTGCGCCAGAACGAGCGCGACAAGGTCTTCGCCGTGCTGAATTTTTCCACGGCGGCGCAGACCGTGAAATTCGACGACCCCGGCCTCTATCAGGGCACCTACACGGATTATTTCAGCGGCGAGAAGGTCGACCTCAGCGCGGCGACCCAGCTCAGTCTCAAGCCGTGGGAGTATCGCGTCTACGTGAAATAGGCGTGCAGCCTAGCGGGCCGATGTTTCCTTCTTGTGCGGCACGCCGTGCGTGTAGTCCAGGTGGTCATAATAGACTGTCTTGGGCTGCTCTTCCTGGTGCGTGCGTTGGGTCTCGAGCTGCGAGCGGTATTCCTGCGGGGTCAGGCCCTTGTGCTGCTTGAACACCCGGGCGAAATACGCGGGGTCGGCGAAACCACTGGCATAAGCGATCTCGGAAATCGTCAGCGGTGAAGTCTCGAGCGCGAGGATGGAGCCGTCGATCCGGATGCGCTGGATGTAGTGCGTCAGCCGTTCCTTGGTTTCCGTGTGGAAGAGATGCGAGAGGTAGTCCGGCGAGCAGCCGAGCAGTTCGGCGATGTGCTGCACGCCGAGCTCCGGGTTGGCGAACTGTTCCCGCACCAGGCATTTCGCCTGGAAAACCTTCCCCATGTCGCTGTTAAGCTGGCCGGTGCCGGTCTCGACGATGTTGCGGAACAATCCGAGCAGCGCGAGCAACAGGCCCTTGAGCACGGCGTCGAGGGCCGGGCCCTGCATGTTGTGGGTCTGGGCCGTGGTATTCGCCAGGGTCAGGAAAACATCGAGGTTGGGCGCGTCAAAAAACTCTATCACCTCGATGTCCGGCTTGCCCGGCCGGGCCTCGTGGGCGAAGTGCAGGCTCAGGGTGTTGTTGTAGAAGCCGGCCACCAGGTTGCGGAACGGTTTTTCCGGCCCGGGATGGACGACCTCGCCATGCGGCACCCCGGCGGGAATGATGCAGAGCTCATCCGGATTGAGCCGGAAGCCCGAGCTCGGGAAGCTGAAGTCCGTGGTGCCTTGCAGCTGCAGGAATATCTCCGGACGGTAATGATAATGCATCCCCCGGCGATTATGCACCGGCTTGATGCCCGAGGGAACGCGCAGGATGAGCCGGTTGCCCTCGGCCAGCTTCAAGGCGTGATCGAAGGCCAGGCGCATTTCCGCGCGGTTTTGCGCACCCATCGAACGGGCGGTGAACAAGGCAGGGGGTGCGCCGGGGGCGGACATGGGAAACGGACCGGACCGATCGTGGCAGGCGGACGGGGTTAGGGTTGTGGGAAGCAATGCCCCGCCACGGCGGAAACACAAACTGAAATGGGCCGCAACCGGCGCGCCGGTCAACGCAACGCCAGCAGGCGGGTTTCACCGAAGTTCATGGTGGCGAAGGCCCCGGGCTCAACTCCCTGCGCCGTGCGCGCAACGGCCAGGGCCTGCAAGGGCGCGTCAATGGCCTCGTCCGTCAATTGGAACGTGCCAAAATGCATGCCGAGGCTCTGGCGGGCGCCCAGCGCGAGGTGCGCCCGCACCGCCTCATCCGGATTCATGTGCACCGCGATCATGAACCAGCGCGGTTCATAGGCGCCGATGGGCAGCAGGGCCAGCGCCGGTGCACCGAGCCGCGTCTTGATCTCGGCGAAATGCGACGCCCAGCCGGTATCACCGGCAAAGAAGATCAACCCCCCGGCGGTCCGCAGCATGAAACCGCCCCAGAGCGTCTTGCAACGATCCCACGGCCAGCGGGCGGCAAAATGCTGCGCGGGAGTGCAGATTACCTCGAGTTCGGGCACGGCCCGATGCGCCTGCCACCAGTCGAGTGCCACGACGTTGGCCACGCCACGCGATTCGAGCCAGGCCTTGTTGCCCAGCGTGGTGACGATCAACGGCCGGCGTTCGCGCGCGAGCCAGCGCAACGACGGCAGGTCGAGATGATCGTAATGGTCGTGGCTGACCAGCACGACATCGATGCGCGGCAGCTCGGCGAGGCGCAGCGCCGGCGGGCGCACCCGCTTGGGGCCGGCCCAGGAAAACGGACTGGCGCGCAGGGAAAAAATCGGGTCGGTCAGGAGGTTGAGCCCCGCCAGTTGCAGCAGAAAGGTCGAATGGCCGACTGGCGTGACCGCGACCTGCCCCGCGGGCACCCTGGCGGGCAACTCAGGCCTGGCCGGGGCGGAAACCGTGCGCGGCCAGCGCGTGCCCTGGCCCAGGAACAGCCGCTGGCACCACCACCTCGGCAAATCGGAAAAACCGCGGGCCTGCCGCCAGCCCGGCGGATTGATGAAGCGCCACCCGTTGCAGTGGTCGCTGACGGGGAAAGGTGGCTTCATGTTTGGGCTGGGAGGGGCGCTTGCCCTCAAGCGCCCGGAAAGGGGGCCGTCAGGGCAACGGCCCCTACCCTGATTTCCGGCGGGCCTGTTCCCAAAAGGCGAGCAGCGCGCGAAAGTCCTGCTCCTTGGTGCCGCTGTGGATCACATAGTCGTAGGTGTTCCGTTCGCCCAGCTCCAGCTCGGCCGTGCGGAGCCGCCGCGCGATCTCCTCCGCGTTGTCCTTTCCGCGATATTGCAGCCGCTCGCGCAGCACCTCGAAGGAATCCGGTGCGACAAACACCGTGACGAGCCGGCCGCGCAGCAGCGGCAGATCGGTCGCCGCGGCCCGGATGCTGCGCACGCCCTGCACGTCGATGTTCATGACGAGATTGGTGTGCGGCAGCCGGTCGAGCACCGCCGACCTGAGCGTGCCGTAGCGGAATTTCTGGTGGACGCAGGCCCACTCGAGAAACTCCCCCGCGGCCAGCTTCTGGTCGAACTCCCGCTCGGACAGGAAATGATAATCTCGGCCATGGGCCTCGCCGACCCGCGGCGGCCGGGTCGTGGCGGTGATGACGCGCTCGAACCCCGGCACCGTGGCCACCAGCCGGTCGCAAAGCGTG
>DATFUQ010000167.1:0-13306 GCA_035260745.1 Lacunisphaera sp.
TTTCAATCCGCACTCCACAAGCCGCACTCCGCAATAATGGGGACCAGCCTGAGACCCGGCTGATACCTGTGAATTACGACAAATTCTCAGGGTTTATCTTTAAGATCCAGGCCAACATGGACCCGAAGCACCGCGACCGCATCGCCTTCCTCCGCGTCTGCTCCGGCAAGTTTGAGCGCGACATGGTCGTCACCCACCAGCGCACGGGCAAACAGGTCCGCCTCTCCTCGTCGCACAAGCTCTTCGGGCAGGAGCGCGAGACGGTCGACGTGGCCTGGCCGGGCGATGTCATCGGCCTCGTCGGCCACAGCGAGTTCGGCATCGGCGACACGCTCACGGACGACAAGGCCATCAACTTTGACGAGATCCCGCGCTTCCCGCCGGAGGTCTTCACTTACATCTCGAACCCCACTTCGGCCGACGCCAAGAAATACCGCGCCGGACTCGAGCAACTCCTGCAGGAAGGCGTCGTCCAGTCCTTCAACGCGAGGAACGCGCCGGCCGGCGCCACGCTGCTCGCGGCGGTCGGCCCGCTGCAGTTCGAGGTCGTGCAATGGCGCCTGCAGGCCGAATACAGCGCCGAGTCGCGTCTGACCCCCACGCCGTGGACCCTGCTCCGCTGGCTTGAACTGCCTGCCGCGAGCTTGGCGGATCTGTCGAAGGGAAAACTCGACTACTCCAAGTTCATCATCGCCACCGGTGTCAGCTTCGGCACCGACAAGTTCGACCAGCCCATCGTTCTCTTCCCGAACGACTGGACCATGAGATATTTCGCCGAAAAAAATCCTGACCTGAAGTTGCATGAGCTGCCACCCGAGCAAGCTTAGCCAGTCCGTCAGTTGTTGATATGTCACATCGCCCGGATTGACCGGATGGCGGCGAACCGGCAAAAAAGGAAAGCCATGAAATCCCGTCTGCTGATTGCTCTGCTCGGATTTGCTTGTGTTGCCATTCTGCCCGCGGCGGAGCCTGCCGCGCCTGCGGCCAAACAGCCCGTCCTCGTCAGCGTGCATGGCGCGTGGGCGGGTGGCTGGCAGTTCAAGAGGACCGCCGTGCTGCTCGAGGCGAAGGGCTGGAAGGTTTACCGGCCGTCCATGTCCGGCCTCGGCGAGCACTTCAACACCGCCCGGACCGACATCGGTCTCGCCACGCACATCGACGACATCGTGAACTTCATCCTCTTCGAGGACCTTCACGACGTCATCCTCCTCGGTCACAGTTATGGCGGCATGGTCATCACCGGCGTCGCCGACCGCATCCCCGAACGCATCAGCCGGCTCATCTATCTCGACGCCTTCCTGCCCGTGGACGGTGAGAGCGTCATGACCATCCGCAAGGTGGGCGCCCTGCCGGTCGAGAAGATGGAGAAGGGCGGCTTTATCATTCCGAACTGGGTCAAGCCTGGCAAACCCTTCCCCATCGACGTCCCCCACCCGATGAAAACTTTCACCGATCCCATCGTCCTGAAAAACCAGGCCGCCGCCGCGAAAATCCCCGCGACCTACGTCCTCACGGTGGACAAGGGCAGGAAGCCCGAGGACGACGATTTCTTCCCCTCGGCCGAACGGGCCAAGGCCCGCGGCTGGTCCGTGCTCATCATGGAAGCCGACCACGTCCCGATGTGGCGCCAGCCCGAGGCCACCGCCGACCTGCTCTCAAGCCTTCATTGAACTGCCTGCAGCGGGCAGATTCAATTTTCGCTGGTCCGAACCGGGGTGCGGTCTTCCCTGGCCGATGTGCCAGATTCGTGGCGTGGCGCGGGCTCCGACGGTGTGGAAGCAGGTGGGGGCGAATAAGCGGATGCGGGCGGCGGCGAGTAAGATCTGTTGCCGGAACTGCCGCTGGAGCGGGTGCTTGAACCGGTGCTGGCCGTGGCCGGCTCATAGTTGGAGTTGGACGAGCCGTGATTCCGTCCCCGGTCGGAATCGCGGGCATGCGGGGTGTTATCCGACGTGCGTGGATTATGGTCCCGGTCGTGATCGTGATTGTTGCCCCCGGCATAGGCGCCGGGCGGATGGTCCCCCCGGTCGCGGTCATGCGGCCTGTTGCCGCCATCCCGATCATGGGGCTTGTCGTCGTTATCCCGATCATGAGGCCGGCGTCCCTGCGGGGGGATCACCGGGACCGGGTGATAATAGTAAGAGCCGCCGGAGTAATTTTCATACGGGTCGTAGTAATAGTCCTGGTAATAGGACGAAGACCCTGAGCTGGCATAGCCGGGATAGTAATAGGACGACGAATCCCGATAGGCCGCCACCCGGGTGTAGTCATCAATCGGCTGGCTGATGATTTGCACCAGCACCCATTCACCCGGTTCGCCTGGCCGGGTCGGCACGAAATTCACCCGCACATAATACGTTCCGCCCAGCAACGATTCCCCCTGCTTGGTCAGAAATTTGATCGTGGCATCGTGCAAGGTCTTCATCTCCTCCGGCGACAACTGCCGGCCGGAGGAACTTTCGACCACCTTCATCTGGAAAGTCGTCGTCGCCCGCGCGGCCCGGGCCGTTGGCGGGGTCGCGCAGCCGGGCAAGAGGCCGACGACCCCGAGCGCCGTCGCAGCCAGAAGATAACGCGCAATGGTTTTCATGGGATGGTCGGGATAAGGGTAAGATGCACCACCGTCTGCTTTTATTCCATTTAATTCAACCGCGGCGGACTCTCAAGTGCGATCCGGCCCGGCTGGTCCGCGGTGATTTTCTTTGAGTCGCCCCAGAAAACCCGCAGCCTGCCCCGTTATGCGCTTTCCCCTCAAAGCGGTCCTTGCCGCCACCTGTGCCCTGCTCGCGATCACCTCTTCGCTTGCGGCCGCCGACGCCCCGTCGGCCGCCCCCGTCCTCAGCTCGTCAAGGCCGCCCGGCTCTTCGACCCCGCCGCAGGCAAGGTGCTCGTCAACTACGCGGTGCTGATCGCCGACGACAAGGTCAGGGCCGTCGGCCCCGCGGCCGACCTCGCCAGGTCGCTGCCCGCCGGCGCCACGGTCATCGACCTCGGCGACGCCACCCTGCTGCCGGGCCTGATCGACTGCCACACCCACGTCACCAGCCAGCCGGAGAATTTCTACGAGGACATCTTCCGCAGGAGCCCGATCGACGAGGCGACCACGTCCCACATCTACGCCCGGCGCACGCTCGACGCCGGCTTCACCACCATCCGCAACGTCGGCGCGGACAACTACACCGACTTCGCGCTCCGCAACGCCATCAACGCCGGCAAGCTCCCCGGCCTGCGCATCCTCGCCAGCGGCCCCGCCCTCAGCGCCACCGGCGGCCACGGCGACCTCAACGGCATGTCGCCTTACATTCGCTTCGAGGGCAATATCGGCGGCATCGCCGACGGCGTGGACGAAATCCGCAAGAAGGTCCGCGAAAACGTCAAATACGGCGCCGATGTCATCAAGATTCTCGCCACCGCCGGCGTGCTCTCCGAGGAGGAGTCGGTCGGACTCCCGCAATACACGCTCGAGGAGATGAAGGCCGCCGTGTACGAGGCCCATGTCTGGGGCAAGCGGGTCGCGGCGCACGCCCACGGCACCGAGGGCATCAAGCTCGCCATCCGCGCCGGCGTCACCTCCGTCGAGCATTCCAGCTTCATCGACGACGAGGGCATCAAGCTCGCGCTGGAGCACGACACCTGGCTCGTCTTCGACATCTACAACGACGACTACATCATGGCCGAATACGGCCGGCTCGGCTACCCGGAGAAGATTCTCGCGAAGGAGCGTCTCGTCGGCCGCACGCAGCGCGAGAATTTCACCAAGGCCCTCAAGGCCGGTTGCAAAATGGCCTTTGGCACCGACTCCGGCGTCTATCCTCACGGGTGGAACGGCAGGCAATTCCACACCATGGTCGTCTGGGGCATGACGCCGATGCAGGCCATCCAGTCCGCCACCGTCAGCGCCGCCGACCTTCTCGGCTGGCCCACCAAGGTCGGCCGGCTCGCACCCGGCTTCTTCGCCGACCTGATCGCCGTCCGGGGCGACCCGCTCGCGAACGAGACCGTGCTCGAGCACGTGGACTTCGTCATGAAGGGCGGCGAAATCTACAAGAACAAGCTCACCACCGATGCGGTGAAGGTGTTCGAGTGAAACGATAGGCGCGAAACCCCCGCGCCCTTCCGCCGCCTCCGCTTCAGGCCAGGCCCATGGTCTCCAGCACGATCAGCAAAACACCGAGCAGGCAGAACATCGCGCCGAGCATCGCCGCCTCGTAATGCTCGAACTTTTGCAACGGCAGCCGCTCCATGCCGACGAGCGTGAGCCACGTGAAGAGCATCATGCCCGCCAGCGCGCCAAGGGCGAGGATGGCGCTCAGGACGAAAAAACCGCGCCAGCCGAACTGCACGCCCGAGAGATAGACCGGCAGGAAACCCTCGCAGGGCGACAGGGTGAGCATGAGGAACAGTCCGCTGATCGCCGCCCAGTCGCCCTTCTTTTGGGACACGAGCGCGCTGTCCTTCATCTCCTCCTCCCAGTGGCTGTGGTCGTGTTCATGGCCGCATTGCTCGGTCTCATGATGGTGGGTGCCGAGCACATGGTGATGCCCCACGCCGCGACCGCTCACCTGCCGCCAGAAATAAAACAGGCCGATCGCGATCAGGACACCGCCCGCCATCCAGGGAAACAACCGGCCGAGCTGCGCATCCAGCTGGAAGCCGAACCAGGCGATGCCCAGGCCCAGCAGGCTGGTCAGCCCCACGTGCCCGAGGCCGGCGAGCGCGGACACCGCCAGAGTCTTGCCCCGGCTCCAGCCGCGCGCGCGCGACACCAGCACGAACGGCAGCCAGTGCGTCGGGATCGCCGCATGAAAAAACGCCACGGTGAAACCGGTGGCGGCGATGGTCGTGAGGACGGCGGAATTCATGCGGTGGGACGCGGGCGGCGAGAAAAGACCGGGCCGTGTGCCCTGTCGACCCCGAACCATAGCAAAGCCGTCAAGTGAGCCTGGAGCTTTTTCGTGTATTTTTGTGACTCTTTGTGGCTACCTAATCGTCTTCCTCCAATGCCGCCCGACCTCAACGCCGTCCGCACCTATCTCCTCGCCCTGCAGGACGGCCTTTGCGCGGCGCTGGAGCGCGAGGATGGCGGCAAATTTCAGGAGGACGCCTGGACGCGTCCCGAGGGCGGCGGCGGGCGCTCGCGCGTGCTGAGCGACGGCGCGGTGTTTGAAAAGGCCAGCGTGGGCTTCTCGCATGTCAGCGGCGCCGCTCTGCCCGCCTCGGCCACGGCCGCGCGGCCCGAACTGGCCGGCAAACCGTATCACGCCCTCGGCGTTTCGCTCGTCGCCCACCCGCGCAATCCCTATGTGCCCACCGCGCACCTGAACGTCCGTTTTTTCCAAGCGGACACAACCTGGTGGTTCGGTGGCGGGTTCGACCTGACGCCCTATTACGGCTTCGAGGAGGATGCCGTGCATTGGCACCGCACTGCGCGTGCCGCCTGCGGCCCGGAGCATTACCCCAAGTTCAAGCAATGGTGCGACGACTACTTCTTTCTGAAGCACCGCGGCGAGCCGCGTGGCATCGGCGGCCTCTTCTTCGACGATTTTAACGCCCCCGGCTTCGCGAAAAGTTTTGCGCTGATGCGCGGCGTGGGCGACGCCTTCCTGCCCGCCTACCTGCCCATCGTCCAGAAGCGCAAGGCCGCCGCTTTCGGGGAACGCGAGCGTGATTTCCAGCTCTACCGGCGCGGCCGCTATGTTGAGTTCAATCTGGTTTACGATCGCGGCACTCTTTTCGGCCTGCAAAGCGGCGGCCGTACCGAATCCATCCTCATGTCCCTTCCGCCACTCGTCACCTGGCGCTACGACTGGAAACCGCCGCCCGGCACGCCCGAGGCGAAGCTCTACGATGTCTTCCTTAAACCCCGCAACTGGGCCGATCTCCTCTGACTTTTCACACAAAGACCGCAAAGTTCTGAAACTCATTCCTTCGCTAACTTTGCTTCCCTTGTGTAAATCAAAATGACTTCCCGCCAAAGATTCCTCGCCGCCTGCGCCTGCGAGCCGCTCGACCGGCCGCCGGTCTGGATCATGCGCCAGGCCGGCCGCTACCTGCCGGAGTATCGCACCCTCAAGGCGAAGAGTTCGTTCCTGGAGATGGTGCGCACGCCCGGGCTGGCGGCCGAGGTCACGCTGCAGCCGATGCGCCGTTTCGCGCTCGATGCCGCCATCATTTTCTCCGACATCCTCGTCGTCCCCGAGGCCCTGGGCCAGGGCTACAAGTTCCGCGACGAGGGCGGCATCGCGATGGACTTCCGCCTGGAGAACCGCGCCCAACTCGACCGGCTCAACCCGCAGGGCGTGGCCCAGCGGCTCGCTTACGTCGGCCAGGCGCTGGAACGCGTGAAGACCGAACTCAAGGGCGAGAAGGCCCTGCTCGGCTTCGGCGGCTCGCCGTGGACCCTCGCCACCTACATGCTCGAGGGTGGCAGCGCGGAGGATTTTGAGCACAGCAAGGCGGTCTTCCATTCCGACCGCCCGTTCTTCAACGCGCTGATGGAGAAACTCACCGCCGCGCTCATCGAGTCTTTTCAGATGCAGATCCGCGCCGGGGCGGACGCCATCCAGATCTTCGACTCGTGGGGCGGCATCATCGCCGGACAGGACTACGAGGCGGCTTCGCTGCGGTGGATTCGCGACATCATCGCCGCGCTGCCCAAGGATTTTCCGATCATTCTATTCGCCAAGGGGGCGGCGGCGCAGCTCACCGACCTGGCCTTCAGCGGCGCCAAAGTGCTCGGAGTGGACTGGACCATCGACCTCGGGGTCGCGCGCAAGCTGGTGCCCGGCACCATCGCCTTGCAGGGCAATCTCGATCCCGTGCTGTTGAACACCACGCCTGAGATCGTCCGCCGGGAGACCACCCGTCTGCTGGAAACCATGCGCGGCGCGAAGGGCCACATCTTCAACCTGGGCCACGGCATCATGCCACAGGCAAAAATTGAGTGTGTTGAGGCTCTCGTACAGACCGTCACTGAATGGAAATAGTTAAACGCAGAGAACCCAGAGTTCGCTGAGAATCTGCATCATGAGTTCCCCTTCGCATCTCTTCTCTGCGAGCTCTGAGGCCTCTGCGTTAAAAACCATCGCAGTAATCGGCGGCGGGCTCACCGGCCTGACGGCCGCGTGGCGGCTGCATCGCGCCGGCTGCCGCGTCACCGTCTTTGAAAAGGCCCCCCAGGCCGGCGGCGCCATTGTCACCACGGAGAAGGACGGCTGGCTGATCGAGGGCGGGCCCAATTCCCTCCAGCAAACCCCGGAGATCACCGCGCTTCTGGGCGAACTCGGGCTGGATGGTCAGCGGATACAGGTGAATCCCGCGGCCAGGAAGCGCTTCATCGTGCGCCGCGGCCAATTGGTCCCCGTGCCGCTGTCGCCCGCCGGGCTGCTGGTCTCGCCCTTGTTTTCATTGCGCGCCCGGTTCCGCGTCCTGGCGGAACTGCTGACCCGGCCGCGCGTGCGCACCACCGACACCAGCCTCGCGAGTTTTGTGACCGCGCATTTCGGCCGCGAAATCACCGACTACGGCCTGAATCCGTTTGTCGCCGGCATCTACGCCGGCGATCCGGAAAAACTCTCCGCCCGCTACGCCTTCCCCAACCTCTGGCAGCTTGAGCGCACCCACGGCTCGTTGCTGCGCGGCTTCCGCGCCCGCGGCGAGGCCACGGGGGTCGTCCCGGTCATTTCGTTTACCCGCGGCCTGCACACCCTGCCCGCCGCCCTCGCCGCCGCGCTGCCGCCCGGTTCCGTGCATACCGGGACGACCGTCACCAGCCTCATCCCCGGCCGGCCGTGGAAGATTATCTGGACACGCGGCGACGCGGTGGAAACGGGGGATTTCGACGCGGTCGTGCTGGCCCTGCCGGCGAGCGCACTTGCGCAGTTGGTCATCAGCACGCTGGGCGAGCGCACCCTCGCCTCACTTGACCACCAGCCCCACTCGCCGGTCAGCTCGCTCTTCCTCGGCTTCAAACGCGAACAGGTGGCTCATCCGCTCGACGGCTTTGGCGCGCTTGTGCCCGCCGTCGAGCAGCGCAGCCTGCTCGGTGTCCTGTTCTCGTCGTCGCTGTTTGCCGGGCGCGCACCGGCGGGCCACGTGGCCCTGACGGTGTTCGCCGGCGGCATACGCCAGCCGGAAACGGCTCGCCTACCGACGGCGGCGCTGCTGGCCCGGGTGATGCCCGATCTGCGCGAGCTGCTCGGCGTGAGCGGCGAGCCGGTGTTCACGCACCACACGTTCTGGCCCCGGGCCATCCCGCAATACAATCTCGGCCACGAGCGCTTCCTCGACCCGCTCACGCGCTGCGAGGCCAAACACCCCGGGCTCTTCATCGGTGGCAACGCCCGCGACGGTATTTCGCTCCCGGATTGCGTGAAAAGCGGCGCCCGCCTGGCGCAGGCGGTCACGGAATACGTCGGCAAACTGTAGGTGGGCGTCGGTTTCCACACCGACGCCTGTTGCCGATATGGAAATCGGCAACCACCCGCTTGGTGGACGGCAAAACAGGCCGTTTTCCCATTCCGCAATCCGCACTCCGCAGTCCACAATTTTTATCCCGGCTAGCCCCTTGACTACCCTCCTTGGTTGCGTAGCCTCCCGCCCCTTATTTCCGATGGCGCAAGAACTCAAAGACACCCTCCTGCTTCCGAAGACCGATTTCCCCATGCGGGCGAACCTGGTGCAACGCGAGCCAGGCCGGGTGGCCCACTGGGACAAGCTCGATCTTTACAGCAAGATTCAGGCTAAACGCGCAAATAGTCCTAAAGGAGCCTTCGTTCTCCACGACGGCCCGCCCTTCACCAACGGCGACGTCCACATCGGCACCGCACTGAACAAGACGCTCAAGGACATCGTCAATCGCTACAAGTCGCTGCGCGGCTACCGCACGCCCTACGTGCCCGGCTGGGACTGCCACGGCCTGCCGATCGAGCAAAAGGTCTCGCGCGAAATCCAGGAAAAGAAACTCACGCTCACCACCGCCCAGCTGCGCGCCAAGTGCGACGAGTTCTCCGAGAGCTGGATCGCGAAGCAGACCGCGCAGTTCAAGCGCGTCGGCGTCCTCGCCGACTGGAAGAACGAATACAAGACCAAGGCGCCCGCCTTCGAGGCGGACATCGTCCGCACCTTCGCCGCGTTCGTCGAACAGGGCCTCGTCTACCGCAGCAAGAAACCCGTTTACTGGTCCATCCCGTTCGAAACCGCGCTCGCCGAGGCGGAGATTGAATACAAAGACCATACCGCCATCGCCATCTGGGTGAAGTTCCCCGTGCCCGCTGACGAAGCGAAGGAATTTGGCCTGCCGACGGACAAGCCGCTCTACATCCTCATCTGGACGACCACGCCGTGGACGATCCCCGCCAATCTCGCCATCGCGCTGCATCCTGATGTCGACTACGTGGTCGCAGACATCGGCGCGCAGCGGATCATCGTCGCGCAGGCCTTGCTTGGCGCCGTCGCCACCGTGGCCAAGCTGGAGCCGCAGCCTTCGGTCAGCTTGACGATCAAGGGCGCCAAGCTGGAGAAGCTTCAGGCCCGCCATCCTTTCATCGACCGCGCCTCGCCGGTCGTGCTGGCGGACTATGTCACGACCGACAGCGGCACCGGCGCCGTGCACACTGCACCGGGCCACGGCTATGACGATTATCTCACCGGCTTGAAATACGGCCTGGAAATCTACTGCCCCATCGGCGACGACGGCAAATACCTGAATGATGGCCGGATTCCCGCTGAACTCGTCGGCCTGACGACCCTCGAGACCGTCGAGGACCTCGCCGCCAAGAAAACTTCGCCCGCCAACATCGGCGTGCTGAAGAAACTCGACGCTGCTGGCGCCCTGCTCGCCAAACAAAAGCACCCGCACAGCTACCCGCATTGCTGGCGCTCGAAGACTCCGATCGTCTTCCGCGCCGTCGACCAGTGGTTTGTGTCGCTCGACAAGGCTGGTCATCGCGCCAAGGCCATCGGCGAGATCACAAAGATTGCGCAGAACAAGGGCTGGATCCCCGCCTGGGGCGAGGCTCGCATCCGCAGCGCCGTGGAGTCGCGTCCCGACTGGTGCATCAGCCGCCAGCGCTCGTGGGGCGTGCCCATTCCGGCGTTCTTCGACGCTGACAAGGAGGCCTGGCTCGACGCCGGCGTGGCCCGGGCCGTGGCCGACAAGATCGCGATCCGCGGCACCAATCTCTGGTATGACAGCACGCCCGCCCAGATTCTCGACGGCGTGAAACTGCCCGCTGGCTGGCCCGCGCCCGCCGTGCTCACCTGCGGCCGCGACACGCTCGACGTGTGGCTCGACTCCGGCTCCTCGCACGCCGCCGTGCTCAAGCGCGGCCAAGGCGGCACGTCGTGGCCGGCCGACCTCTACCTCGAAGGCAGCGACCAGCACCGCGGCTGGTTCCAGTCCTCGCTCTGGACCAGCGTCATCGCCTATGGCACCGCGCCCTACAAGGCGGTGCTCACCCACGGCTTCATTGTCGACCAGGAGCGCAACAAGATCTCCAAGAGCAATACCTACGAGAAACCCCAGACCAGCGACGCCTACATCGCCGAATACGGCGCCGACGTCATCCGCCTCTGGATCGCCTCGCAGGACTTCCGCGACGACATTCCTATCTCCAAGGAAATCCTGTCGCACGTCAACGAGGCCTATCGGCAGATCCGCAACACGCTCCGCTTCCAGCTTTCCAACCTGTTCGACTTCGACGCCACCAAGCACGCCGTGCCGGTCGCGAAGCTGGACGTGCTCGACCGCTGGGCGTTGCACCAGACCGCCGTCCTCATCGAGGAATGCACCAAGGCCTACGACGCCTATGAGTTCCACCGCGTCTACCAGCTCTGCAGCCAGTTCAGCTCGGTCACGCTTTCGGCGGTCTATCACGACATCCTGAAGGACCGGCTCTACACACTCGGCGCGGCCAATCCGCTCCGCCGCTCGTCGCAGACCGTCATCCACCACATTTTCAACTCCCTGGTCAAAATCCTCTCCCCTTTCATCACCTTTACGGCCGACGAGGCCTGGAGCTACGCCACCACGGGCCGGGAATACTGCGAGGATTCCGTCCACCTGCAGGACTGGCCCGTTGCACCGGCCGACTGGCGGAATGCCGGAGTGGAGGCTGACCTAGCGGCGCTGCTCAAGCTGCGCACCGCGGTGAACGAGAAACTCGAGCCGCTGCGCCAGGCCGGCACCATTGGCAAGGCGCTGGACGCGGCTCTCACGATCACGGGCCCCGCCGGCGACACCAGCTTCAGCGTGCTGGAAAAGCACCATGGATTTCTACCCGAACTCTTTATCGTGTCGCATGTCACTCTGGAGTCGAAACCTGGCGCCACGGTGGAAGTCTCCGCCCGCCATGCCCGCGAGGCCGGCTTTGTCCGCTGCCCGCGGTGCTGGCGTTGGGTGCCAAAATTGTCAGTAACTCCGCACGGAGAAGTTTGCCCTCGGTGCACCGAAGCCCTTAACTCTTAAAACCACACTTTATGGCCACGAAGAAAAAGTCCCCCGCTAAGAAGAAATCAGCCGCCAAATCACCGGCCAAGAAGCCCCTGAAGGCCCCGGCCAAACCTGTTGCCCACAAGCCCGCCCCCAAAGCGGCAACCAAGCCCGTCCCGGTCAAGGGCAAGACGGCCATGACCGCCGCGGACCTCAAGCGCCTCCTGCTTGAGCGCAAGGCCACGCCTGCCAAAGCCATCGCCTTCAGCCTCGACGAGGTCAGGGAGATCGCGAAAAAGCACGAGAAGCAGCTCGAGAGTGCCAGCAAGACCGGCAGGAATTCCAAGACCGGCGCCATCATCAAGAACCACGATCTTTCGGCCCGGCTGGAAAAGCCCCACAAGCCGCATTACGTCAAATCCGCCTCCCTGGCCGACATCCTCGGGTTCAACCCCAAGAGGGGCAAGATGCCCGAGGTCATGGTGAACGAGGCCGATGTGCCAGACAAGTTCCGCCGCTACTACCGCCTGCTGCTCGATCTGCGCCACCACGTGCTCACCCAGCTCGGCGAGCACACGGAGGAGACCCTGCTCAAGTCGGCCAAGGATGACTCGGGCGACCTCTCCGGCTACGGCCAGCACATGGCGGACGCCGGCACCGACACTTTCGACCGCGACTTCGCTCTCAGCCTGGTCTCGAGCGAGCAGGAGGCCCTGTCCGAGATCGAGGCCGCCATCAAGCGCGTCCATGCCGGCACCTACGGCATTTGCGAGTCCACCCAGAAGCCCATCGCCAAGGAGCGCCTGCTCGCGGTGCCGTTCACCCGCTACTCGGCCGAGGCCAAGAAGCAGGTGGAGCGCCACTCGCACCGTTCCATCGAGCGCGGCGGCCTGTTCGGCGACGGCACCGAGGAGGAAGGCGGCAAGATGTCCGCCGACGACGGCGGTGACGAGTGACGGATATTTTCGATTTTAGATTTCAGATTTTCGATTGAAGCCCCCAAGCCAGACCAAGGCGGAGACCGCGGCGTCTGAGGCCAGCGCGGCCGGCCAGTCCAAAATCGAGAATCGAGAATTGAAAATTCAACGCCTCCTCGCCTACCGGCGGCTGTGGCTGCTGGCCGGCATCGTCATTGTTCTGGATCAGCTGACGAAGTATTGGATCACCCACCGGCTGCCTGTCGGCAGCTACGGCCCGGGGGCCCGCCTCGAGGTGTTTCCGAATTTTTTCTATCTCGTGCATGTTGGCAACACCGGCGCGGCGTGGAGCATGTTCACCGGCATGAGCCTGCTGCTGGCCCTGCTGGCGGGCGCCACGCTGCTGGCGATTTTCTTCTGGCGCCGGCAGCTCGGGCTCCGGCAACCGGCCGCGCAGCTGGCTTTCGGCCTGCTCTGCGGCGGCATCGTGGGCAACCTGGTGGACCGGATTGTGCATGGCCACGTGATCGACTTCATCGACCTGCATTTCGGCCATTACGTCTACCCGACGTTCAACGTCGCGGACTCCGCCATCTGCATCGGCGTCATCGGCTACGTGCTCTGGTCGCTGAAGCAGCCGCCGCCGGCAGCAAGTGAAAAGTAACACGTATCAAGTAACAAGACGGGGATCCGCTTCTTGATACTTGGAAATTGGCCCTTGTTACTTGTCGAGTGAGCAGATCTCACTCGACGTTGGCAATCTGCTCGCGCACCCGCTCGAGCTCGTTCTTGAACTCGATCACCTTCTGCGAAATCGCCAGGTCGTTGGCCTTGCTGCCGATGGTGTGGATCTCGCGGCCGATCTCCTGCAGAATGAACTCGGCCTTCCGGCCGACCTCGCCCTCCGCCCGCAGCAGATCCTTGAACTGCGCCAGATGGCTGCGCAGGCGGGTGATTT
>DATFUQ010000168.1:0-3238 GCA_035260745.1 Lacunisphaera sp.
GATGGGCGGCGGCAGATGGACCGTGCCGGTGATGGGCTCAAAATCATTCGCGTTGAAGGTGAACGGATACAGGTAGCCGTCCCAGCCCACGACATCGTGCGGGTGACCGGCCATGACATTCCGCGTGAAACGGGTCCGGTCTTTGGTCAGCACCGCGAAGTCGCCCTCTTTGTCCACCGTCAGGATTTCACTCGGGCCATGGAAATCGCGCTCGCTGTAGGGCGCGCCCATCCGGATCTGGCCCTCCTTGTGCAGATAGCGTTCCGGGATGCGCACCGGATGAGTCGACTCGATGACGAGATAGTCTTCCTTGGCGATGTCGTCGGGCACGAGCCGGTAGATGGTGCCGCGCGGGATGACGATGTAATCGTCCGGCTTGTAGCGGAGCCGGCCGTATTGCGACTCGAGCCAGCCGCCGCCGGCCCAGACGAAGATGACGTCGTCGCTCTGCCCGTTGCGGTAAAAGTCGTAGCCCTTGTCCATCGCGGTCGCGGGCCGGCAGCGGTAGCAGCCGATGTCGGCGTTGAACATGAGCGGCACGCGGCCGGTGTAGGGATCGCCCGCGCGGGCCATGCCGGCGGACTTGAGGTGGTGGTGCCGCAAGGGCGTGTGCCCCGCGGGTTTGAGCGCGAACTCCTTGAACAGCTCGACCTTCTTCACGCGTGTCGGCGGCTTCAGGTGATAGACGATGCTGTAGGAGCGGTCGAACCCCTCGGTGGTGATGACGTGCTCGTAATGCAGGCCCTCGCCCAGGTAGCTCGCGGCCTTGTCGCGGGGAAACTTGATGTGATGCTTGCGGGGCACCGACCCGAGTTTGAGGTATTGGGGCATGGCAGAAAGGAATTCAGCATCCAGAATTCAGGAGCCAGAAGCAATCCCTTGTCTGGCGCCGGTTCATTCTGGATTCCTTGGATTCTGGATTCTTCTTACAAGGTTCCGCGCTTCGCCTGCTCGCGCTCGATGGCCTCGAACAGCGCGCGGAAATTGCCCTCGCCGAAGCCGCGGGAGCGGCCGCGCCGCTGGATGATCTCGAAGAACAGCGTGGGGCGGGTGAAGACGCACTTGGTGAAAAGTTGGAGCAGGTAGCCGTCGTCATCCCCCTCGCGGTCGCCGAGGATCCGCAGGGAGCGCAGCACTTCCTTGTCCTCCTCGATCTTCCCGACGCGCTGGTCGAACGACGCGTCGTAGTAGGTGTCGGGCACCTCGAGGAACTCCTGGCCCATGCGGCGCATCTCGCCGATGGTGCTGATGATGTCGGGCGTGAGCAGCGCGATGTGCTGCACGCCGGGGCCCTTGTACTGGTCGAGGAATTCCTGGATCTGCGAATTGGCCGAGGACGGCTCGTTGATCGGCATCTTGACCCAGCCGTCGGTGGAGCTGACGACCTTGGACATCAGGGCGGAGCGGCCGGTGTTGATGTCGAAATGCATGTAGAGGTCGAAGCCGAACACCTCCTGGTAATACTGCACCCACGGGTCCATCTGGTCCACATTGGCGACCACGTGGTCGATCATCGCGAAGTTGATGTCCCGGTCCTCGATGCCACTCGGCTGGTTGACGTAGCCCGGGGCGAACACGCCGTGCGTCCGGCGCTCGACAAAGCTGTGGATGGTGTCGCCGTAGGCGGCGATGGCGCCGTGCGTGATGCCGGCGTCCTCGAACAGCGCGCGCGCGGGCTTGGCGCCGCGGCGCTGCGCCTCGGTGAACGCGTGCCTGGCGTCCTTCACGTTGAAGGCCACGTCGCGCACGCCGCAGCCGTGCCGGTCGAGATGCCAGCGCATGAAGTCCGCCTCGGCGCCGGCGCCCTGCGGCTCGGCCACGAGAAAATTCACCCGGCCCTGCCCGACCACGAACGCGCGCCGGCCCTTCAGGCCCGACTGGTTGTCGCCGTAGGCGCGGACCGTCATGCCGTATTTGTTGACGAAGAAATCGCGCCACTGGTCCACGTTGTCGACGATGAACTCGATGTGATCGACGCCCTTCAGGCCGAGGGGGTTGGCGGCGGTCTTTTTGTCGGCCGGGGTTTCGAAATAGGTCGTGCTCATGCGGGAATGGGTTGCGACTTCAACTGTATCCCTCCCCCGGGGGCGGGTCTATAGGCCAAACGGAGTAATCGGCTTGCGGCGGGTGCGTGAAAGTGAAAGTGAATGTGCCGGCCGGAGCCTCCCGGCTCCGCGCGCTTTCATCCTCACTTTCACTTCTTCTCATTCCCATGCCCCCCGCCGACCGGGCCGATGTGCTCGCCCATTACGCCGCCATGATGGAGGAAGTGCCCGTCGGCCTGCTGTTGCTCGATTGGGAGCTGACCCCCGTGTGGTTTAACGCCGAGGCCGCCCGCGCCTGCGCCGTGTGGAACCACGGGGAGCGCCGCGCCGCCGCGCTCCGCGCCCGCAGCGCCTTCCGGCTGCCCGCCCCCCTGGCCGAGGCCTGCCGCACCCTCCGCGCGCTCTGGCCCGGTGGTGAGGCGGTGAAGCAGCCGCAGGTGGTGAGCGACCTGCCCCGCGGCCTGCACGCGCGCATCCGGCTTCACCCGCTCGCCGCGAACTCGCCTCCGGCCTTTCACGTCCAGCTCGATTACCGTCGGCCCCGCGGCGACCGGGAGCGTCCCCTCTCCCCCGGCGCCGTGGCCTTGCTGGCCCGGCTGACCGAGCGCGAGCGCGAGGTCGCGATGCGCGTCCGCGAGGGCCTGCGCACCACCGAGATCGCCGCCGAGTTGCACCGCAGCCCGCTGACCATCAAGACGCAGCTCGCCGCCGTCTTCGGCAAGCTCGGCGTGCGCGGCCGCACCCGCGTCGCCGCCCTGTTGAACCGCTGAGTCGTCGCAAGCGTGACACCGTCCCCCGACCCTGCCTTAATCCACCCCGCATGAGTTCGATCAAGTCGACCGGCATCTCCGATGAAAAATTTCGGCCGTGGCTCCGTCATGAACTCGCGCGTGCCCTCAAGCTCGGCCTGGTCCTGCTGGTTGGCGGCGCGGCGGCAGTCTGGTGCCTGGGCGCCATCTCGTCCGTGTTCTCCGCGGGCTGGACCAATTTCAATTACCAGCTCTCGAGCGTGGCGCTGGACCAGCATCCCCTCGCCCTGGCCCGCACCTTCGCTACGCGGCTGCGAGAAAGCGAATACGGCTGGGGCCCGCTCAGTCTCGCCAGCCCCTTCAATGTCACGAGCGCCCGGCAGGCCTTGCGCCGCGATTATCCCGAGGTGGCGAGCGTGCTCAATGGCGTGCCCCAGGTGCCGC